>JABGTQ010000135.1 GCA_018647025.1 Nitrospina sp.
CACTCTCTAGCCAATTTCTTAGCTTCTAAAATTTGGTTAAGGGTCATTAATTTTTCAATTTTTTCTTTTTCATCGGTTCCGGTTATGTTGAACTATTTATGAGCTTGAATGTAATCTAACTTGCCTGTTTGTTCGTTTGCATAAAGATGTCCAAGGTTTGATTGTGCCATCATTTCTCCTTGTTCTGCTGCAAGTGAATACCAGTCAAATGCCTTTTGAAAATTCTTTTTAACAACTTGTCCTTTGTAATACATCAGTCCTATTTTGTATTGTGCTTCTGCATATCCTTGATTCGCAGAAAGCAAATACCAGTGATAGGCTTGATCATAATCTTGATTAACCGCCTGTCCAATTCTATAAAGAAAACCAAGGTGGAATTGAGCCTTTGCGTTTCCTTCTTCGGCTAGAGGTTTAAAGATGTCAAAGGAAATTTGATAGTTACCTTTATTGAATGCGTCAATTGCTTGTCTTAGTTTTATTTCGATACTTTCCATTAGTGTAGACCCGCTAGAAATTATTTAATCATTATATCAATTATTTTGAGACTCGAAGTTGACTTGATGGAGGTAAGTTTTTGAAAAGTTTCTTAAAGTCTTTTTTTTGTTGGTCTAGAGAACGTTTTGTGTAAATGACACGTGGGCTTGGGTGATAAAGAGGAAATAAAATAAATTTGTCTATCGGTAAAGGTCTTGCGACGACATCTGAGAGTTTATATCGAGTTTCAAAAATACGATTAATCGCTTGAAGTCCTACTCCACCTATAGTCGAAATTATTTTTGGAGCTATGATGCTAATTAAATTTTCTAAAAAAGGAATGCAGTTATCGATCTCTTTTGTGGTAGGACGTCGATTATTGCCATCTTTCAGAGGATTGCACAATACGGCGTTGGTAATGAATATATCTTTTCTCTTGAATCCGATATAGTTAAGGAGGTATTCAAAATTATCTCCTGACCTGTCACCGTGAAATGGGACGCCAGTTCTCCCCGAACCAAAGCGACCAGGTGCTTCAGCAACAAACATAAGGTCAGTATAGATGGAGCCATTTTTTAAACTTAGTATTGCAGGGAGGTCAGACATTGCGGGGCAAATGCTGCACTTAGATGATTTATTTGATAATTCCCTGAATCTTTTTTTTTTGTCGTACATGGGTCAACTAGTACTACTTTTTTCCTCCTCTTCCTCTTCCTCTTCCTCTTCCTCATCGCTTGATCTACAAATAACAAAAAAACCAACAAGCATAAGGGTGCTGGCAATAATTGTTAAGATCATATCCATAATGCGCGACCTTTAAAACGGTTTAATAGTGGCAAGATAAATCATTCCAGCCCCGATTAAAAAAATAGGGATATGGACCATCATTGCATATTTTTTTGGCAACACGTCAGTTTGGATCTGCTTGCCATTAAGAATGCCAAAGACTATTAAAATGATAAGTAAGCCTAGCTTAAGAGACATCCAATTATTTTGAACTTGAGAGAACACATCTATTGTATTCGCTAATATCGCCCCAGAAATTATGGTGACTCCTAAAATAGGATAGTAGATAAACTTATGAATTCTTTTTTGTACATTTTTAACACCGGCTACTTCTTCTTGTTTTTTGAGCCGTAAACGAAAGACGACTATCAAAGACTGAAGGAACAGGGTGCCTACAACGAGGCACATTGATATAATATGTAAAGTAAGGGTAAAGTTTTTCATAGTTTGTTAGCCATGGGTTTTATATTTATGATTCTTTTTCAGTAGGTGGCAATGGATCATTTTTCCAATAGACGCTGCTAGCTGCAATCAATGCCATTCCAATTCCACAATAAATTGAGGCTACTACGACATAACCGCCAAGATAGGAATTAAACTCTCTTAGTAAGAACCCAAGTATCATCATTCCCACTATCAAGCCGTAAAATGGACCAGAAAAAATTTGATGAATGCTTAACGGGGGAACCAATTGGTTAATTCGGTTGCGATTCCGAAGGGCTGTCTTACTAAGAACAAATTTCCCCTTGATTATACCTATAACGACTCCAAGAATGATAGAAATGATGAGAGTCTCTTTACTGGTATTTTGCTCTATTACAGCTAAATTATAGAGACCTGACCCACGATAAATTAAAAATAATCCAACTATAATCCATATCAACCCGGCTATTTGTAGTAATCGTTGTTTGCCCAACTGATTTCTCCTCCCTAAAAAAAATCTCTATTCTATCGTAAAATAAAAGTTACGTAGAAATAATTTTTAGTTTTTAAATTAATATCTATAAAAACTATTCAACTAAATCTTTATTGCGAACAGGTCTAGCAGCCATGCGTCCAGTTTTACTTTTAAATAATTGCCGTATTTCCCCATTCCTTAAGTCTAAAATATAACCTTCGTTTCCTAGCATTGCTTCATGAATCCAAATAGTGGGGAGAGGACCTTTTGGGAAAATCGGGTTAAGATAGAGCCTCTTTTCATATTTATCGTAGTTTTCATTGTCTATATCGTATAGTGTTTGAGCTTCTACAACACTTGGAAGTCTCCAGTCGTTGTGGCCCGCGAATTTGATACCACCTAAGTTTAAAGCATAATCATTAGCTTCATCCCAACTAAACCACTTTATTTCTTTTTGCCAGGAGTCTTCTCTAAGCCAAGTTAGATTATTTGTTATATCGGTGATCGTACCATCTCCATTATCTTCGTAAACAGCTTTCATAATAATTAAAAATCTTATTCTTAGGTTTTGAAGAAATATTATCTAGGGATACTATCTAGAGATAAACCTTTAAGTCGTTCTTTTAGTTGTTCTATATTGAAATCACAGGCACTTTCAAGATTTTCTGTTTTTAATATATTAGAGAATGACCGCCGGAGTAAACTATTTGACCAGCAAATGAAAGGTGTTCTCTGTAATATTCTTCTTACAGTAATACGAGAAATTTTAACATTCGCACCAGAGTTTAACAAATCATGATTATTGTGGAGTTCGGCCACTGTTTCCATTGCCATCCATAATGGCCAAATACAAAATAATCGAATCCTGGCATAACTTCTTGGAATGGCAAGTGTAAAGTCCAAGGCATCGTTAAGATGTCCGACGGTTTTGTTAAGAAGATTTTTCAACACCTTCAGATTCTGTTCAGTCGATTTACCCGAATGGAACTCTTCAGGAGTTGCCCCGCTGGCTTCGATATAGGTTCTGGGTACATAAGACCATCCACGACTTCGATCTACAACAATATCCTTGGAAATGTTTGTTGTCTGGAGGCCGAGACCAAAAGAGACAGCATTTTTTCTCATTTTTTTTTCATTTGATTCAGGTAGGTTTGGAATTACACTGATAAAGAGATCGCATAGCATTTCGCCGACGGCACCGGCAACAAAATAGCAATACTCTTCAAGCTCTTTTACGTCTTCCAATAAAGTGATTTTCTCGACATCAAATTTTTTTTGAAAATATGCCATACCCTGCGCCATTGTGCAGACAGAAGAAATAATTTTTTGTTGGTGGACTTCCTGGAGAGAATCAAAAATATTAAAAACTCTTTGGATATTTTTCAAGAGATCAATATCTGAAGGGCTGCCATCAACTAAAGATGTCTGCTCTGTCCATTGATCCAAGGCAGAGTTTCTATTTTTTGTATTTTTTAAGATTGAAGCAAAATTAAGCAGAAATTCTATCTTTCGAGAAGGTTCAAGTTTGCAAGCATCTTCCACCGTATCAATCGTGCGGCAAAATAGATAAGCAACTAGAATACTTTTATGAAGGTCTCCTTTCAGTACTGAAATATTCAAAGCAAAGGTTCTGCTGACTTTAGGTAATGTGGAGATACAATAGTTCCAATCGTCCATAAATAAAACAGTAATTTAAACCCTGTTACCTAAACTTTTCCAAATAGAAAAATTGAACTGGAAATAAATTTTTAGCAGGAATCAGGTTGTTAATATTAGATATAAAAAATCGTGAGAGCTGTTAGTGAAGAATGAAGCTAATGCAGGGCTGGTTCTGAATCTATTTCTTCCGCGATTTTTAAAATAGCCTGATGAGCTTCACTTATGACATGTTCGGGAGTGCTTGTGCCAGCAGTTATTCCTACATGTTCTTTTTGGTAAAACCAGCTCTTATTTAGCTGTGAAGAACTCTCAATGTGATGAGCCTCTATACTTTTTTCATCGCATACCTGAACTAATTTTTTTGTGTTTGACGAGTTGTACCCTCCAATAACTATCATGAGGTCGACTTGTTCGGCCAAGTCTCTAACAGCAACCTGTCTATCACGTGTTGGTTGGCATATTGTATTGACGAAAAATACTTCGTCAACATAATCTTTGCCTCTAATTTTCCTGATTAGATCTTCCACCTTTTCTACTTGCAAAGTGGTCTGGCTCACGATTCCAAGCTTTCTTTTTTTTGATTTTTCTATTTTTTCTATATCATTTTCTCCGCTGATGACGAGATATTCCTTGAGATCACCTACAATACCTTTTACCTCGACATGGTCTTGTTGACCTATAACAACAGGAAAATAGCCTTTTATTACCATGGACTGGATAGTTTTATGTACCCGCATGACAAGAGGACAGCTGGCGTCGTAAACGGTGAACCCTGCAGCTTCAAGTTTATCTTTTGTTTTCTGTGCAGCTCCATGAGCAGTGATCATTACTTTCTTAGTTTTTATCTGGTCAATATCGTCAATATTATTGACTAGAGATACGCCATTGTTTTTAAGAGACTCATTGATTTGTGGATTGTGGACCAATTGCCCAACAATTGTGAGGTTCTTCCCAAATTCCGGAGTCATAGCCATAGTGATAGCGTCTTCGACCCCAAAACATGTGCCTAAAGCACTGGCAAGTGATACCTTCATAACTGAATTAATCCTTAAAGTGGATGGTGTTTTATTACTAAAGTTGCAGATGGATTTTAACAAAAACGATGGAGCTTGCCTAGTAAAATGAAATTTAAACTATATTCTCTTTTATTTCATGAATATGTTTTTAAGTGTTTGTAGAGTGGTTTGTCGCCCAATGTCAGCAATGGATTCTGTGAGAGGAATACTTTTGGGGCAAACTTCAACGCACACTTGAGCGTTGCCACAGTCAGTAATTCCACCTTCTCCCATGACTGCGTCTAATCTTTCTTCTTGTAACATAGATCCTGAAGGGTGAAGATTAAATAATCTTACTTGGCTGAAGGTAGAGGCGCCCATAAAGTTGTTAGTTAGAGAAAATTGTGGACAGGCCTCTAAGCAACATCCGCATGACATACATTCAGATAGTGCATAACGTTGAGCTCTAACTTGATCTGACATTACTGGACCTTCACCAATATCATGAGTCCCATCGATTTCCACCCAAGCTTTAACTTTTTTTAAGTTCTCAAACATGCGGCTTCGATCGACTTGGAGGTCACGTATTACCGGAAATTTTGACATTGGCTCGAGAACTACAGGTTGCTCTAAGGAGTCTATCAACGCGGTACAAGCTTGTCTAACTTTGCCATTAATCAGCATAGTGCAGGAACCACAAGTTTCTTCAAGGCAATTGCAATCCCATGTGACTGGGTTAACCGTTTCACCTAAATGGGTTGTTGGGTCAGCTTGGATAGCTTGTAGGCAAGCAATTACATTCAGACGTTCTTGATAAGGTATGACAAACTCCTGCCAATAGGTTTTTGTATCTGGTTTATCACGGCGTTTTATTTTAAGTTTTACGGTTTTTTCGTTCACGGTATCCCCTTTTATCAGTCGTATTTACGTGGGCGTGGTGTAACAATGGAGGTATCCACAGGTTCATAACTAATTTCTGGTTTGTCATTTTTATATTCAGCGATAGTTGATTTGAGCCAATTTTGATTATTAGCTTCGAACTGTTTCATATAATCAAGGTGACCTTTAGGAAAAGTATTTTCTGGAACTTCACCATAGTTTTTCTTTTCTAAATAATTTATATATTCGTGTGGATCGAAGTCAGAAGGTTGTTTGAGGTCAAATTCAGGCTTGTAATGTGCTCCACGAAACTCGTCACGCATAATCGCACTTTTCGCAATGACCCTTGATAGCTCAATCATGCAATAGAGCTGATTAATAAAACTCGGAGCTGGATTTGCCCAGTCTGACGTATCGACACATTTGACATCTTTAAATCTAATTTTGATATCGTCTATTTTCTGGATTGTTTTTTCTAGTTTTTTATTGTCTCGTACGATTAAAACATTGCCCATCATAATGTCACCTAATTCTTTGTGTAATTGATAAGGGTTTTCATTACCTTTCATTGCTTTGATTTCTTTCAATCGACCTTCCCAATAATTTCTAGCATCTCCAAAAGTTGTTGATGGAATATCATCAACAGATTTATCTTGATTATCAATGTAGGTAAAAATCCCTCGGCACATCATCAGCCCTGTGTAAATGCAACTTAATAGAGAGTTGGCTCCTAGTCGGTTAGCACCATGATATTGGTAATCTGCTTCTCCGCCTGCATAAAGACCTGGTATAGACGTAGCTTGATTTCTAGGGGAGCCGTGTTCGATCATCCCGTTTCCATCAGCTTCATAATCGGTCCACAAACCACCCATAGAGTAATGAACAGCAGGGAATATTTTCATGGGAACATCTTTAGGATCATCTCCTGTAAATTTTTTATAAATATCTATAATACCTCCTAAACGGTCTTCAAGAAATTGGCTAGATTTATGAGTGAGGTCTAGATACACCATAGGTTCTCCGGCTATCCCTAAATTCTGATTGTAGACGATATCGTGAATTTCTCGCGATGCAACATCGCGAGGGACCAGATTGCCAAACAGTGGAAACTTATCTTCAAGAAAATAGTTGCGTTCACTATCAGGGATCAACTTTGGCGCTCTTGCATCTCCCGCTTTTCTTGGAACCCAGAGACGACCTCCTTCACCTCGGGCAGATTCACTCATCAAGCGAAGTTTATCTGGACCAGGAATGGCAGTTGGATGTATTTGAATAAATTCTCCGTTGCCATATTTAGCACCTTGAAGGTAAGCCATGGTTGCAGCAGCCCCTGTGTTTACAGTTGAATTTGTTGATCGTACATAAACTTGGCCTGGACCACCTGTGGCGAGGACGACTGCGTCTCCTGCTAATGTAAAAACTGTATTAGTTCGTAAGTCTTGTAAAACGGCTCCTCTGCATACTCCTTGTGTATCGATAACAGCACCTAGGTATTCATGCCACTCAAGAGTCTCAACTGCACCATCGTGCTGGAATCGACGAACCTGTTCATCTAAAGCGTAAACTAGTTGTTGACCTGTAGTTGCACCGGCGAAAGCAGTCCGTGAATATAGAGTTCCACCAAAACGACGAAACTCTAGATGACCTTCACCAGTCCGGTTGAAAGCAACACCCATACGGTCCAACAGGTGTATTATTTCAGGTGCCTGGTGGCACATATCCCTTACTGGGGGCTGGTGAGCTAGAAAATCACCACCTTTTATTGTGTCGTAAAAATGATTTTCTGGAGAGTCCCCTTCATTTCTTGCATCAATCGCTGCATTAATTCCTCCCTGGGCACAGACAGAGTGGGATCGTTTTAAAGATTGATATGAAACGATCACAACCTCAGCGTTCCGCTCGCATATTTTCATTGCTAGAGAAAGGCCAGTTAGCCCACCTCCAATGACAATGATTTTTTTCTTACGTTTTGGCATTCATTTTATCCTGGTTCAGTCGCTTCAACCCCAACAGGATGAAGCGAAAATTCAACGACTGTAGACAGCCCCATTATTGTAAGAACTAAACCCAATAAAGCAAAAACATACCCCGCGTTTGTTTGTGCTCGGCGTCCTATTAAAATGCCCCATGAAATGCAGAACCCCCATAAGCCGCTAGAAAAGTGAAATGTGGCAGCTACAATTCCAATTGCGTAAAG
>JABGTQ010000136.1 GCA_018647025.1 Nitrospina sp.
TGCAGGTTTCTTACGACCCTCCTCCCAAATACGTAATGCTGATTGAATGGATTTATTTAAAGCTAATGACACAAAGTCAGTATTATCTATCTTTTTTTGTATTCGTTCGCTCACTTTATCATCCCCGGAAATAACCGTCCCCTGCTTAAACTTTTCCCAGTAACCGTCATAGTTGACGCGAAAAAACTCAGCATTATCTTCATGGTTTATCTCAGCAAGTAACATTTGAATCAGGTAAGGAGCGCGCTGAATTTCTTCGAAATTTTGTTTAAGTGCTGGTGCGAGTCCAAACTGTAATAGTCTTCCAATAGTTACGTCCTCAGCAGAACGATTAAACCCTTCGGCATGCGCCATGTCTAGAAGAGTCATACGCAAACGCTCTACATCTGCAGGATGGCCTAACCCACCAAGGGCGATACGGTCATAAATTTCATAAATTTTTCCAGGTTGCGGAGAAAACCCGAGAATAATCGCTCCTTCATTATAGGGGATCCCTATAACGGGTTGTCCTTTACTTAGCTTTTCACGAACATAACTATGGCGGGTAGAAATTGCTTCCATCCAACGAAAAGGCTCTTCAAACATTTTTAACTCCTACTCATGGAAGATTTATAAATATCTGTCATCTCATCATCTGAAATAAACTGATATCCGTTTTTAGTAATTTTTGCGATGGTAGGATAAATTTTATCGTCGGGCCGAGATTGTCCCGTGGCTGAATCAAATTGAGCTGCTGTTTGCAGCAGGCGTATTGATAAAGAAGTTGCTTCACCCTCGGACCTATCTTTTAATGGACTCGTACCCCAAAGATTTTCGTGTTCTAAGACACCTTTTATCATAGGAGACCCAGATCCTGTTGCTACATGCGTCAGTATCTTAAATTCAGCTCCAAGCATATCGTAAAAATAAAGAAACGCGCTGTCTTGCTGTGGGTCATAAATGGCAAAAAGAGGGCTCACTCCCCCGACACCCTGCAAGGCCATAGCCACATTGTCTTTGAGCAATTTTGATAAGGCTCGAACCTTTCCTTCCGTGCTCATAGCTCTTAATTGAGAACGCCGATAATATTCAAAGTTATGTGATAAAACGCGAGCCATTTCGAATGCTGTAGCCGGTACACCTGCAATGGCCATCAACGAATAATTATCTATAGGTATTACTTTATCGCAACGATCGTACATAATGGCATTGCCTGCAGTGGCTCTGCGGTCACCAGCTACAATGATTCCATCCTTATAATGAAACGCCAGAACTGTAGTTCCTTGGGGAATTTCCAGTGCCTTATTTTCAGGAATACCCGAAAGTACTTGTTGTGGGTAGTGACCCGATCTTTTAAGAAGATCAAGGAAATCTCCAGAACCATGGATTTTTTCAAAGTTTTCTATCATTGGCCGGTTCGTTGTTTATAGTTTTCTGATTGTTTAGGGTCCACTCGCTTCATTCGCTTAAGAATGTCATCACGACCTGGTCGTTCAACACTAGGACTAGATGGTCCTGTATCTTTTTTATCCGGAGTAGGATCCTTTTTTTCTTCTCTTCTCAGAGGATCGTTCATAGCCATGGGTATTGCTCCTTTTTGGAATTAATCAAATGTTCGAGGTCAGCGGAGGTGATGGTTTGAGAAAGGTCTATAAAAGTACCATCCGTAAACTCGATGCCTGTCCAGTGGATATTTTTTATTTTGTTTGTGCCGAGTGTTACTGCTAAACCACGTACCCAAGCCCTTGTATCTTCTGGCGGTTGTTTTATGGCACGTTGAACTTCATCTTTGGAAAACATAGAGTATAGATCACCTGTTTGTTCTAGCCCTCGGTACAACCCTCTTTCTGGATCAATATTATGATACTCTAAATCCAAGCTTTTTATCCAAGGATCATCCCAGCCCACTCCTTCTGATTCAATAAAGCGGGTAAAAATATCTTTTTTAATTGCCCAATCAATTCGATCAGCTAGCTTTTCAGGGTGGTGTTTAAGTTCATCTAAAGTACGGGCCCACTCACGTATAATCCAATCGGATTCTTTACATTGCCCTGAAAGATTTTTATCTGCTACCTCAAGATAGAATTCTTGTATCTCAAGTGATGTTATCGTTTTGCCATTGGTGCGCTTTAAAGCGATAGTTCCTGTTAAATCATGCGAAATCGCTTTAATATCTTCAACAGGATTCTCTAGAGTCACGGGTAGTTTTAATTTATCTTCACCAATTAAAGTCAATATCAATCGAGTAGTTCCAACCTTTAAAGCAGTTGCATAAGGGGACATATTAGCATCCCCCAGAATCAGGTGAAGTCGGCGGTATTTATCTTGTGTTGCATGAGGCTCATCCCGAGTATTTATAATCGGGCGCTGTGTCATCGTCTCAATACTCAATACCGTTTCTATAAAATCAGATCGTTGCGCAAGTTGCAGTCCGCTAAATGAATGATTATTTCGTAGTTCAGATCCAACCTTGCCTGCTCCTGCATATAGTTGACGAGTGACAAGAAACGGAACTAAACGCTCTACCCAATTCTCAAAAGGAAGTCGCCGTGATATGAGATAATTATCATGTGTGCCATAGCTATGACCAATATAGTCAGTATTGTTCTTAAAAATGAACACTTTACCTGGTTTGTCATCCTGATTTCTGAGGCGGGCACACTCAAAAACGATGTGTTCGCCAGCTAGATCATGCGCCACTAATTGAAAAACACTGCTACATTCTGGCGTGCTATATTCTGGGTGAGTGTGATCGTTATAAAATCTTGCTCCGTTTTCGAGCACTCGGTCACTTTTCATTTCCCAATAGCTATAGGGTCGCTTACGATCCTCAACACAAAAAGCATCTTCTTCCTCATCCTGCGCAAGGGAAGGTACATTAAATCCTCGCATGTCTTGATGGGATCGCTCTCTAAAATAGGCCCAGTTGCCAAATTCACTTTTCATCTCGCAACGGCGCACTAGCTTCATAGACTCTTCTACGACATCGTAATTATCTACTTCGTCGCGTATGATTCCGTATTCTGTTTCTATACCTAAAAGAGGAACAGTAGCACTCATATTATTGATCGATTGAAGGTTTCGGAAGCAGCCTGATCAGAATCGTTTGGCCGACGTACTCTTACCACATGGCGCGGATCAAGGTCGAGTAGCTGAAGCCAGTCTTCCATGTTTGACTCTGCAGGTAGTAAATTTCCTTCTTTAAATTCGGTTTCCAGACATTCTGTTAAGTCTTTTGACATGATCTTCAGCTCTTTTCCATCGATGGCTCTTTCAATCGCCTTTTCTTTAGTCCTTTTTACCACTCCCTCTATAATCGCTCCAGAGATAAAATCTTTCCAGTACAATTTTTTAAGTTTACCGGAGCGAAGAGTAAGGACCAGAACTTCCTGTTGAGAGCTTTTTTTAAATAGTGCGTTTAGAAATGGCTGCGTCATGTCATCAAGGTTTTTATGTTCCCGAGGTAAATTAGGCTTTAGATAAACTTTGAGTATAGCGTTACAATCTTCACGGTTGGGACGCCCCACCTTTATCTTTCGGTCAATTCTACCAGGCCTTAGGATTGCAGGGTCAATTAGGTCAGGTCGATTAGTAGCGAGAATAACTACTGCGTCTCGAAGTGATTGAATACCATCCATCTCGGCACAGAACATAGGTACCAATGTGTTGCTAATATTGTTTCCACGCGTGGCCTGCCTTGTCCCAAGAATAGACTCTGCCTCGTCAATAAAAATAAAAGGAACCTGACCCTTTTCCTTATAATTACGTGCTTTTTTGAAAATTTCTCTTACCTTCCGTTCCGATTCTCCTAACCACATGTTAAGAATTTCAGGGCCTTTAACATGAATGAAACGACCCTCGAGCTCTTGATTAGATTCTTTATCTTTAAGTTGGGATATAATATCTGAAAGAATCGCTCTTCCAATAAGGGTTTTGCCGCAGCCCGGAGGGCCATAGAATAAAAATCCTTTCGGTAATTCATATTCCATAGTTTTGAGAATATCCTTATGTAAAATAGGATACTCAATTACCTTGCGCACTTCTTCTATAACGTGGGATTGCCCTCCGACCTTGGACCAATCGATTTGTTCCAAGTCATCTTCTACCAGAACTCCAGATTTTCTCTTGGGCAATCGAGCTATAATTACCCTTTGATTCGGATCGAGAATAACCTCGTCACCCACTCTTAATGACTCTGTTTCTAAGTCGGGGTGATTAAGAACTATGGTTTCGCTGTTTGCCGTTTGTCCAGTTACTAGCCACTGTCCATCAGCCAATTGTGTGGTGATGCGAGCAATAGGTCCATGCTCAGGCATAGGTAGTTTAGTGATAGCAACGAAACCTTCGTTGAGGGCAACTTGATCACCGGGCTGAAGAGTTTCTTTTTCAACAATATCTGGAGAAACCGCAGCTTGATATTCAGTTCCTCCAACCACCAAACGATAAAGGCCTCCATCCCCCAGTCCCAAAACAGTTCCAATACGGTGAGCGGGGGACTTTAGTTTATCAACTGTCTCCTCAAGAGTTTTAATTTTTAGTGCATATTGTTGTGATAACTGCTGGGCCTGAAATAAAGCATCTCGCAAATCAAATATTTTCTCTTGAAGGTTTGGCCTATCAGCGGTCTCATCCAAAAGTTGATCAATTAGGCCAATGATGTGGGGTTGGTCGCCCATAAGTAAGATCCCTATAATGTGAGTTTATTTTGAATTCTAATTCTAAAGCGAAAAAAAATTATACGTCAAGTTAATTTAACTAAATTTAAACCATTACCCAGATCCTGTCTGTGAAAATAATACGGGTTTTTCTTGGCAATTTCTCCCACCGAAGGTTTTCTGGTACAATTTAACTTTTGAAAACATTGAACAATCTAATTTAGAACACTAAAAAGCATCTTATCTTTTGACTAGAAAATTGCTTTAAATAAAACAAGACAGCACTAATTGGTTGCTAATTTTTTTAACCCTTAATTATGAACTCCTTTAAATCCTCAGTAAGTATCGAGAAATGCATTTTAAGTTTCAGCCATGATCGATACAGTTCACGAAAAAAAGCAAATGCCGCGGCTATCGCAAAAGCCGAACGTGAAATTGCATCCAATAGCAATGGTATCAGTCATCTCATTCTACGAGCCGTTGACGATAAAATAGATCATCTCAAGTTTCTTTTTCTTATTAATGGTATTCCAGTTATGTGTTACGCGTTAGGAAACCTATTAATTTCCAGCCTCAAAGAAATTGTAATCGTAGGTTCAGAAGAAGTGGAACAAGTTGCTACTACTTTTTTAGAAACAGTAGGAACTCAGGGAAAAAAAATATCATTTGTCCGAGAAGACCCAAATAAGCTAAATCTTTTTAACACGATGCAGTTAGGAAAAAACCGGTTGAATGTTAAGTCGGATGAATTAGTTTTATTTCAACCTGGCGACCTACCATTCATGTTCGATATTGAAGAAATCTTACACGATAGCGACACTCAAAATTACAATTTAATACTTTGGCTTAATTCTAGGCAAATGATGTTCCCGGATCACAAGCACAAACCAGAAAGTGAATTTGTACGGCGTAACTACCACTATCGAGCACTTTGTAAAGAAACGAACGAACTGCATGAAGTCAAAGAACCTAACATTTATCCAATCAACTTATCCGTAGTAGATTCAGACATCATTGAGCATCTGCACTCGACAAGAAAAGATGGGAACATAATCAAAGCCGGCATCCGGAAAATACTGTCTACTCCGTCAAGAATATTAAAACTACTTCCCATAATGGCACACCATGCACTTCATTTCAGGTCTGATTTAAAGGAATTTCGTAAGGAAGATAAATACCTGTTTGGAATGCACAGAGATAATTTTGATCGCGCGGTTTCAGTTTTATTGGATACTAAATTCACAACTAAATTTCATAGCGACCCAGCATTTGTTTCTGATGTAGACGCGCTAGAGGACTGGGAAGACTTTGAATCTCTTACACATTATGCCAACGTTAAATATGGAGAGGAAGGTCTGAGGCACATCCACCCATTTGGTGAAGAATTACTACACTTTCGTAAAGCGAAAATGCCTGGCCTGAAAACCCAAATAGATATGTATAACAATTTCCCAAGTTACATCAATTCAACATATCAAGCTCTCAAAATGAACCGTTTGCCTTTCCTGCATGGAAATGAAAGCCAATACTTTCCACAAGAACCCAACCATGAAAATAACGGATCTGCTCAAAAAATAAAAAATGCGTTTTCTTGGTATTTCAACAAATGTAACGCTTTTAAATTAGAGCGTGTTAGCTAAATTATTTAAATAGTTTTATGGCAACCACTGAAATACAAAAGTTGGACCTGTTGGCTCGGTTTTCGAAAAAAGAATTCTTCTTTCAAGGAAGCAAACTCAAGCATGCTAAGCTAAGTCTGTTCATGCTAGTTGCTTTTACGCTTCATCTTTCGGTTGTTATCTTTGAGTTCACTTCCCCTTTAAATACTAAAAAACATCTAACGCCACCACCGATTAAAGTTAAATATGTTGAAATTCAAACATCTACACACCTTAAACAAAAAAAAACGCCCAGCGATTTTTCAAAACCAAAAACAAGCCAGAAGAAAAAAATAAAACCATCAGAATTGCTAGCAAAAAAGACACATAAGGCAATTGTAAAAAAACAAGCTCCTAAACAAAGAAAACCGCGCAAAAAAAAAATTTTAAAACCCCATAATGTACCTAGTATCATTCAAAAGTCAAAACCTCGGATTACGAGAAATAAAAAAAAAGAAAAACAACAAAAAACTTATCAGGTCTCTTCCTTGTTTACGGAATCAAAAGGAACTCTGGCAATGCTTGATGGATTGAACCTAGAAAAACATGCCCTACAAAATCCTCAAGTTGAAGGAAATGAAGAGCTAGATGGTGATGATTCGATTCCTCTAAATACAAAAGATGCAAAATATGTTTCATATTTTAGTCGTGTTAAGCAACAAATTCAGCGTGCTTGGATTTACCCACCCCAAGCAACAAAGAACCCTATGGGTGGAGAACTTTCGCTAAAATTTGAAATTTCAAAGGACGGAAACCTTCTTAACCTACGATTGATTAATACTTCGGGATCCAACATCCTTGATGCTAATGCCATAAAGGCAGTGAGGGGGGCCGCGCCCTACTATCCATTTCCAACAACAATCCCTAAAGAGAAGCTTTCTATACTTGCGACATTTGTATACAACAAAAAATAAAATTAGGTGAGATCACAATAGAAACTTTAATCTAAAAAAGGAATAGAATAATTGCTGTCATCAGGGCAGTCTTGGCAAGACAGGTTTTTAGTCTCAGAAGTAGTTACTCAATAATGCGGATCTTTAAAGTCCAATTTAGCTATGGAACCTTGATAGAATTATCTATATTTGGTAGAGTTACGATATAAAACTATTGATTTCTGTCTAGAAAGGTTAATAAATTCGGATGAAACGAAAACGTTTTTGCATACATATGGTTGTAATCTCTTTGATGATTAATTTGACGGTGGTATCTGTCTGTTTTGCGGGTTCAGAAATCACAAATCAATTGAAAAATACCATCAACAAAGTGATTTCAACTCTAAACGATGAAGCTCTGAAGAATGATCTGCCAGCTCGTAGGGCAATTTTGCGAAATACAATTAACGATCAATTTAATTATCGCCAAATGGTGATGCGTTCACTTGCTAAAAACTGGGATGTTCGCTCGGCTGAAGAACAGCAGCTATTTATTGCGTTATTCAAATCTTTGCTAGAGAACTCCTATGCCAATAAACTTGAATCTTTTAGTAATGAAAAAATCAACTATCTAGATGAAGTGGTCAAGGGTGAATACGCTCTTGTTAAGACAGAGGTAGTCCGTAAAGCTACTACTGTGGGGGTTGATTACAAGCTCGTCCGAGAAAATGGTGTCTGGCAAGTATATGATTTTGTTATTGAAGGCGTCAGTATGGTCCGTAATTACCGTGCGCAGTTTACTAAAATTATCCACAAGCACTCCTATGAGGTCTTAGTTCAGAAATTAACAGATAAAATAAATGCTTTAAAAAAAGGGTCAA
>JABGTQ010000137.1 GCA_018647025.1 Nitrospina sp.
AGGATACTAATGGGTATTATTTGCAACGTTATCTGGGTCATGCAGATCTGCATTTAGGTGAAAATATCAGATTGTTCGGACAATTGATGAGTGGCATCGTATCCGGACGGAATGGCGGACCTCGTGGGGTGGATAAAGACTGGCTCGACCTGAACCAGGCTTTCTTTGATTTTCAATTGAGGAAGAAATCGGGGCAGAACTTTATCGTGCGAGCTGGACGGCAGGAAATAATTTTTGGAAGCAGGCGTTTTTTCAATTACCGTGAGCGACCAAATATGCGACTAAGTCACGATGGGTTAACTGGGATATACCAAAGCGGTAGCTGGGATGTGCGTGCTTTCGGTACCCGCCCTGTGATACTTGGTCAAGAGGTCTTCGACAATAAATCTAGAAATAAAAATACCGTGTGGGGTCTTTATAGTGTGCGTCAGAACTTGCCAGTAAAATTTAATTTGAACACCGATCTATATTATTTGGGGTTGTACAACCGAGACTCGGTTTATGACCAAGGTAGCGAGGAAGAAACGCGGCATACCTTTGGGACTCGACTGTGGGGAAAAGTTAAAAACGTGGATTACAACTTTGAGTTTTTATATCAGTTTGGAAAATTTGGCCGGGGAAATATAAGTGCCTATTCATTGGCATCCGATACGGGTTATACGATTCAATTTAATGGTCCGACCAAAGTACGTTTCAGTCTGCGTGCGGATGTTTATTCCGGGGATGATGACCCAGCAGATGCTGACTTAAACTCATTCAACCCATTTTTCCCAAAAGGAAAACACATCAGTCAGCTTGCTGCCAGTGGACTTATCAATCAACGTGATTTACATCCTCGAATAACGTTGACTCTGGATGAGCACTGGTCGGTTACTTCAAGCATTTTGTTTATCTGGCGCAACAGCTTAAATGACGGTATCTATTCGATTGGTAACGGAGTATTACGTAGTGGTCAATCTAGCCAGGCCCGCTATGTCGGGACTCAACCAGAGTTGGAAGCTAAATATAGCTTTAACCGGCACCTCGATATAAAAGGAATATTTGTCTATTTCAATGCTGGGAAATTTCTGGATGAAACCTCTTTCGGCCGTGATATCACATATTTGGGTTCCATGCTGACTTTTCGGTTCTAAGCCAATTCAACAAAGCAGCAGAATCACCTCACCCCTAAAGCAACTCTAGCCCACCTTAACGAAAACCCTTGATAAACTTGCAGTAACCCTCACGCCAAAATACTAATAAACTTTAAGCACTCACCATTGCCAAAAGCAGTCATTACTCCTCATGCTTAGCTTCCCGTTCATCTATCTCCTAAAGTAATTCAACAAGACTGGTTCCAGCATTCACATCAGCTTTAATTTCTCTTGGCAAGAGTTTTATTAGACGGGTTTAAAATCTAGTTTTTTTAAGAATATTTTAACCCACTTTAATAAGAAGCCCCCTATATCCCCTCCTCCGGGCTCCTATAATCACTGTGTCAGTTTTGTGTCAATCTGATAGGCACTTCTTGGCATTTAGTGACACAACACACAACGGGGGTCACAATAGTGGAATTCCTTTATCAATAGATTGGATCATGAACTGAATTTGCGCGGCATCAGGTTGGTTTGGGGAGAGACGAAGGAGATCATTGATTATTGAGTTAGTTAGAACTACACTGTTCAATTATAGATTGGACACTGTATATTTAGTTCACTTGAGCCCATAAGAAATTTTATTACATTAGGTAAAGAGACAATATATTCCCTTAGTTCAATTGAAAAAGACACATCCCCCCACCAACCAACTACAGGATTCTTTTTAGCTAAATACAAAGAACAAAGACTAATAGAACCAGCCATTAATACAAATACATACCCTACTAGGTTACCGAGCTAACACAACAGCATGGCACTGACTAAACAAGCCTATGAACTTGTAAAAAACAAAAAACCCATATTTTCCCCGGTGATTGGAAAGCAACCGGTCAATCCTTCTATAATTGGTGAAATTCATTTTAGACAACCCTTTTCTCACCACTCAATTCTTTTGCCATCACGTTTAGCCTTTTCTAATTTTATTTGCATGGTTGACAGCATCATCAATGACTTCAAAGTGGTTTTCTTGCTCTACATGGTCCAAAACCTTCACACTGTTGAGAACTTTCATGACATGGGAGGGAGCATCACAGATCAGCACATTTTTCCCCTTATTTTTGGCTTTATCAATCAAGTCTTCAAGGGCATAGGCTCCAGAAAGATCAACCATGCTAACATCTTTTAATTTTATAATTAAGGTTTCGTGGGGCTCTGCATTTCCGTAAATATCCTCCATTTGTTTAACAGATCCAAAAAACATTGGTCCTTGAGGGCGAAGAACTTTAACCCTATTCTTCATATTTTCATTCAGTGAAAGCGGAGTAGAATCGTTCTCAACATAATTTAGATTCGATTTATAAACTCGGCTTATCTCTATGACAAATCGAAAGAACGCTAAAACGATGCCAACAACCACGGCTACCAGTAAATCTTCAACAATCGTTACTGTTAAAACTGTCCAAAAAACAATCATGTCTGTCAAGGGCAGGCGGTGAAGAATCGGCATAATGCGATAATCTAAGATGTCGATACCCACCTTAAATAAAATGGCAGCCAGACAGGCCATAGGAATTTGTTCTGCATAGGGTCCCAAGCCCAAAACCAAGGCCAATAATACAAGGCCATGAACTACGGAGGATAAGGGGGTTTTGCCTCCAGATTGTATATTTGCAACAGTTCGCATTGTAGCTGTAGCTGTGGTCAGTCCTCCCACCATACCGGCGGCACAGTTCGCCAGACCTTGACCAAACGATTCACGATCACTGCTATGCTTGATGCCTGTCATGTTGTCGGCAACAATACATGTTAGCAAAGAATCAAATACAGCCAGTCCTGCCAATCCAGCCGCAGGTACTAGATAATCATCAAACTTCGACCAATCAGGCCAATAGAGATCAGGGAAACCCGTTGGAATAGTTCCAATATATTCAATGGTAAAGTTGCCCATATTAGCAATGGTGGTTCCGGCTAACAACGCTATAAGAGGTGCTGGTATTATGTCAAATTTGGGAATAATTTTTACAATTTTAGGCCAAATAAATAAAATCGCCAAGGTCGGTATGGAGACCATCAGAGCCTGGGCTTTAAAATGCATTACGGCGTTGGGAATACTATCTAGGCCATCCATCACAGATTTCGGGTGCGGGTATCCTAAAAATGGGGCAAATTCGAGAATCATAACGATCACGCCAATGCCACACATAAACCCAGCAACGACCGAGTAGGGAACGTAATAGATCAGTTTGGATATGCCCATAAGAGAAACTGCAATAAGAATGATCCCGCTAAAAAATATAATCGCAAATGCCGCCGAGAGGTCGGGTTCCCCTGACCCCAACCGAAACCCAACCATGATCATTGCGAGTTGAGCCATTTTAGGACCCGTGGGTCCGCTAACTCCTACTCTACAACCGCCAAATAAGCCTCCAATAATACCACCAGCGATCGCACCCCAAAGACCTGTGATCGCTCCAAGACCAGAGCCTACTCCAAAAGCAAGAGCCAAGGGCAATGCAATGATAGCGACAACCACCCCAGCAAGAATATCCTGCCCAATATTAGTGTGCATGATTTTAATATTTTGCCATGGATTAATCTCTTGCAAAGAAGTCTTTAATGTATTGGCAACAAAGAAAAGAATCTCGTTCAGTGAACCTTTAGAATCTTCATTTAAATTTTTCATAGTTTTTTTAAAAAAAATTAAAAATTAATTATATATTTTCACTCTTGGGACTAAGCTAAACGATTAGTTTGAATCTCATTAAAGCTATTCAAATCAGCTTGATGATTTGGCAAATATTTTTACACTAACTAAGATAAATTTAATACTAGAAAAGTGAATTAAAACCGTCAATTAAATAATAAACATATTAGAGGATCTATTTTTTTAGCATACTGGACATATCTTCCATTGAGGATTCAGCGTCTTCTTTTTTTCTCCACACCCGAAAGTAATAAATCGTATTTCATAATTTTATTTAAACTACTAATTAAATATGCATTACAACTTTGTTACTTAGCTAACATATTGTAACTAAAATTTCTTACTTTAGGGCAAGCTTAAAATTATCTCTTTACCTACCATTTTTACAGGGGCAGGCCACTCGTCAGCCAGGTCTTTGCTCATCGTATCGAAAATCAACAACTCGTCGTCAATTATTAATATCAATTGTTTGTTCATTCTCAGGTTTCCCTCCAACAAAGATATCCTCCACCTGATGGCGGCATCAAAAACAACCTACATAACGCCCCCTTTATTTAAAAATTCAACTCTTCACGCAACTGACTCCACTATTACCAAAGACACAAATCAAATCTTTAATTTTGCAATAATCGAGCAAGATCCCTAAAACAATTTTTCTTATCCCTAATAAAATTCTTTTTCTTACAAGCAATAAATTCCTTACTACTTCCACTTCCAAGATCACGAGCTAAGTCCATAAAACAATATAACTTCTGGTATTTTACGCCGGGGCCATTCCACTGCATAGCTCTGCAATTACGAAATTCTGCACTAACTTTATCCTTTGTCGTTTCATGCTTGTTATATATCTTTTCTCTTTTTTTTATATAATTTGTTAAACTATCAAAGCACGCCAATCTTTTTTTATCATCTTCGATACTTGTACACGTATTATATTTTTTAGAAACTTCTACTAATTCTTTAATGAGTAACATGCTATCCAAGTCGACAGCTTCAGATTTTTCCTGCGTTAAACCTAATATAAAAACCACGCCTATAAGAAACTTAACCACAATATCCTCTATTTTTAAAAGCTATTAACAAAACTACCTTCACGTCTTATCTTATATCGAATAAAATTTATCGCATTTTCCGTATGCGATAGTAAGTGTATCGCCATCACCTCCAACATATCCAAAGTGGTTAGAAAATGCATACTTACCCGTACTCATATCAAAGTTCATTTTAGTTCCGTGTAAAGATCTATTGCAGGAAACCATATGCTTGTGCGCACCTGTTTTATTAGGAAGCTCGCAATCTAAATATATTTTGTCTCCTTTATCGTATTTCAATGATAGTCGTATTTCGATTTCGTTAGCAGGGTAACTTAACTGCATCTTAAACTTAAATGACTTATGCATTGACGGCGTATATTCTCTAAGTAATACTTTCTCACTCCAATAGTTTGAAGCTTTATCATCCTTATGATTTGTTATCCAGTTCTGCATCACTCATCTCAACATTAAACTTGCCTTTGATGAGATGCAAACGTCCCTCTTTAACCAATCTTGCGATGTAACTTTTCGTTACATTTCTATGCTCTGTATATTTGCTTTGACTTAAATTCTCTTCAGTTGTTTTAGTCATTTTTAAAGGTGTTAGAATATTTAAATGAACACTGCTATGCTCAAAGGAATTCTTCTCGTAATGATTATTGTTTCTCTTTTTTTGGCAGTTACTAGCTATTCTCCCATCTATCTAATGACTTTGGGTATAGCGATATTTTGTTTGTCTATCATGCCTAAACCACCCAAAGAGTGAACTAACTCCCGTGTCAAAAACCTAGCTGTTTCTCGCCCGCTGCGACCCTCAGATGGTCTAATCGACCAAGCACCTTAAACTATTTCATTTAAAGGTGTTAACAAACATTTCTTCGATAGGGAAATGTATGGAACACAATTTGCATAACCAAAAGAACATAAAGATAAAAACCATAAAGGAATAAACAATGTTTTTTACATTAGAACAAAAGCTTCAACCAAGATTTACAAATTGTACTCGTTGCGGATTAACAGACACATACCTGTCTACATTTAGTAATGCTAGGTACTGTGTTAACTGTAAACAACTGTATGACAAGACAGATGGGACTCGTTTAAGAAAACAGTTGATGACATTTTTAAAAAACCACGATGTTGAACCGCAAGAATTTGAAGTAATTTTTAGTGAATATCAGGATCGTTTTTATAAAAAGACCTGTGGACTGTTTAATCCCTCTAACGAAGATGTCGCCCATGGACGGTTAATCCCTCTAACGTAAACGTGACTGTGCTCTCATTAAATGAAATTTCAATACCGGTTTAAATAGAATGGGGAATCTTGTTTTAATTTTCTTGTTAAATAGTTTTGCCATGCCTTGTCGTTCAAACTCTCTTGGTAACGAAGCACCATGCACTGCTTCAATTCTTTTTGGATTGCGTTTGGATTTCTTAAAGACCAACTGCTTGCCTGAATTTCTTCCGCTCCCTATGAACGCACCTTTGTAATTTTTCCTGATGCCACATATCTTTGCCGACACTCCCTTCTTTATTTGTCTTGCACCAAACTCAATAGCATTCAAGTAACGTGATTTAATATGAATTGAATATGTTTCATCACCTTTGGGTGCCTTATCCTTTTTAATCTCCTCGTCGCATTTGATATCCTGTAGGTTTCGCTCGTCCTTTTTAAATTACGAGTCATAGATAATTAGAGAAATGAAGTACACAAGAAAAACCATAACTACTCTAATACCAGAACTGAAAAGCAGTGGTTTGATTTTCATAACATAATTATATATTTCAGTTACTTTATCTTTGTAGTTCCGAAAATAAAATCTTATTATTTTTTAAAAGTTTATTGACCACATCGAAGCACAAAACAACTTGGGTTCTATTTATGACAATGGACTGGGAGTTCCGCAAAACTATGACGAGGCAGTCAAGTGGTATCTTCTTACTGCTGAGCAAGAAGGTGCATATAGGCAATACAATCTAGATATGCGACTATGTGTTCTAAGTAATTGAGTTGAACCACGCACAGGAGTTTATAATGGCAAACTTAAAAGAAAGAATTAAAGTTTGGAAAGATTATATAAAAGAGCATCATAACGAATATATTAAAGAGTCTTTAAAAGGTGTGGACGATGAAGACATAGATGACGCCCGAAAAGATTTATTTGATTTTATTCAAAATGATGTGACCAATAAATTTGGTTATAGAACAGATGATGACCACCCACATGCAGTAGATCAACATACTAAAGAAGACCAAGATGCTTTTGGTGATTTACTATACGAATTGATTGGTAGTTCGAATATAAATAAATACAGTGGAATTCGTAAAAATATTGAATAATAATCTAGAGTTTTTTCGACGTATTAAATTTAAAAGTTGTGCCCAATTAAGGAAAAGCTAAAGCAAATCAAGCCATTAACAAGAATAAGCAGAAGGTTGAGTTTTTAAAAAGGCGTAAGGCAAAGAGTTAATATAAACGTTGATAGTATAACCCTAGTGAAAATATATCTTAAAGCCTTTAAATACTTTATTTAGAAATATTTATAGACCTTCGACTTAACTCGGAATCAGAGGCTCGGAAGTTCAAATCTTCTCATCCCAACATTTAAAACAAGGACTTACCGGTTTTCCGTTAGATCCTTTTATTTGGGTGCATCTAGGATGGCAAATAAAGGAGTAATAGGATTCAATCTTCCCCTATCTATAAAAACAGTCTGATAAATTTAAACTTGTATATCATCCCATTCGAGAAGAGCTC
>JABGTQ010000138.1 GCA_018647025.1 Nitrospina sp.
AAGAAAAAGATGCGATGGAAGATGACCCTGGAGTTGATGAAGACTTAGGTCAAGAGTCGATTAAAATTGATTCTGACGCTGTTAGGAAAAAGTTTTTGGAAAAATCTAATGAAATTGAAAAAAAACAATCGAAAGAGAAAGAGGAAGCATATAAAAAAGAAGCAACTCCTTTCTAATTATTTAGACAACGGGTATTTTAAGCGGGTAAATTAGATGGCCAGTAAACAAGTTGTAGAAGAAATTGAGATTACACCTGAAAATCGCGAAGAGGTGATTAAGCGTTATAGTCCGATGATCAAGTATGTTGCTAATCGTATTGCAATGCGTCTCCCACCTCATATAGAGGTGGATGATTTAATTAGTGTTGGTGTTTTGGGGTTGATGGATGCAATCTCAAAATATGATTCAACTCGTGGAGCTAAGTTTAAAACGTACGCAGAATTTAGAGTGCGCGGTGCGATACTTGATGAGTTACGCTCTCTGGATTGGGTACCAAGGTCTATAAGACAAAAAGCATCGCAGGTCGATAAAGTGGTACAGGAACTTCAAGCAAAACTAAGCCGTTCGCCTGAAGATGAAGAAGTAGCAAAAGAAATGGGCCTTAGTCTTGACCAATTTCATGACACTCTCAACGAAACAAAGAGTATGCCGGTTTTTAGTCTTGAAGATCTTGGTCTAGCAAAGGATTCGGGTGAGCAGCAAAGCCTCCTTGATTGTTTGGCAGGAAAAGCCGATGCAGACCCACAGACTCAGATCAGGCTTGTTGAGCTTAAAGAAATTATTGCAAAAGCAATTGATGGCTTACCAGAAAAGGAGAGATTAATGGTCTCTCTTTACTATTATGAAGAGTTAACTATGAAAGAAATCGGCGCTGTACTAGAGATCACGGAGTCCCGTGTCTCCCAAATTCATTCAAAAGCTGTGTATCGATTACGCACAAAACTTAAAGCTATTATTGCGGAAGAATTATAGGTGTAGCTATATTCTTTAGTAAATTTTTGTTCCTCGTTCCTCGGTTGGGCGAGTTTTCCATCTCCTGTGTGCCCATGTCCATGGAACCGGATTGCCTTGTATCGTTTGTTCTATGTGCTTTTCACAAGCTTGAGTCCATAAGACAATATCTTTTTCTTTATCGGCCGTCTTTTTTAGTATAAGTTCAGGCCCGTATTCTATACGGTATGCACCATTTCTAGTGGGATAACAAAAAAATGGAATAATGGGAGTCCCGGTTCGATAGCTTAATCGAGCTAGAGCACGAGCTGTGGACGCTTTTTTTCCAAAAAAATCGACAAACAATCCCCCCTTTGCTGTGTTCTGGTCCATCATGATTGCTACAGCTTCATTATTTTTTAATGCGCGCACGATCTGTAATAAAGACTCGTCTCGGCAAAAAATTCTGTTTCCTGAAATGGTTCTAAGTTTTAAGGCGACTTGATTAAGGTAAGGATTATCGAGTCTTCGAACAATAGAATTGAGTTTAGATATTCCTTGATACCCATGATAGATTCCCATAACCTCCCAATTTCCATAATGGGCGGTTAAAAAAAAAATACCTTTTTGACGCAAAAGACATTTTTTGACAAGGTCGAGACCAGTTGGGTTTTCTTCAATTAATTGATTTACTCGACAAGGGTGACTTAAAACCCATAACGATTGAAGTGTTGTTAGTGAAGTTTGTATAAAGGAATTTTTAATAATTTCATTTTTTTTATCAATAGATTTTTTATTTCCAAAAGCAATATTCAGGTTGGTCAGTGCAATCTTCCTTCTTTTTGTTGCTACACTGTATGATATCTTCCCTAAGATAATTCCTAGTCTAAATATAGTTCTAGCCGATAGGTTTTTTAGGGAAAAAATAAAAAAAAGGACGATTAGGTATTCAAGGCGGTGTCTAATATTGGTCATGATTTTATTGTTAGTAATGAGGGAAGGCGAAGCTGTAAATTGTAGAAAAATGTTTCAATATAAGGGGGTGATAGGAGTAGAATGTGATTATTTTTCAGCAATAGCATGAGCCACGGCATAACTTTTGTCATGGGTAATAGAGATATGGATGTGTTTTAGATTCAGTTGGTCGAATATTTCCCCCCCCTTACCATAAAGGTTCAAAATAGGTTGGCCAGACTCTAGTTTATCTACTTCAATATCTTTCCACAATATGCCGCCACTCATCCCTGTTCCAAAGCATTTTAAGACTGCTTCCTTGACACTAAACCGCGCGGCAAAATGTTTTGCTGGCTCGGCTTGAGAATCACAATATTCTATTTCTTTTTGAGTGAAAATCTTTTTTTTAAAACGGTCTGAATACTTTTGAATAGAATTTTTAATTCGGTCTATTTCTATAATATCAATTCCAGTTCCAACTATCATAAATCTTATTTTTTCTGAAAAATTAAATTTCAGGGAATTAAGTTGCACTTATTTTTCAAACAAGAATCTATTTCCTGTTCTGCTATAGCTCCATGTCTCAGAAGAACTGGTGGAGACAATGTTGTGTCGACTAAGGTTGAAACTTTCCCTCCAGGCGCGGGGCCAGAGTCAATAATAAGATCTAAGTCATTTCCAAAGATATGTGCAACTTCTTCTGCGGTTCGTGTGTTCCGCCCCCCTGACTTATTGGCGCTTGTGGCTGTTAATGGACAGCCGACTGTTTCGATTAAACGACGTGTCCATTCATTTTTTGGTAAGCGTATACCGATCTTTCCGGTATCTGCAGTTAAAACACTGGGTAATTGGGTAACAGCGTTAAAGACTAAAGTTAGTGAAGTGGGCCAAAATTTTTTTATCAACTGGTCTGCTTCTTGTGATATATCTTTTGCAAGCTGGCTTAACTGAAGTTCAGTTGCAATAAGGACTAGAAGTGGTTTGTCATAAGCCCTTGATTTGAGCTTAAAAATTTGTCTAATTCCCTTCTCGTTAAACGGATTGACCCCTAGCCCATAATATGTATCGCTTGGAAAAGCAATAACTCCACCAGTTTCTAGAATGTTACGAATATGTTTAGCATGATTTGTTAAAGGATCATTTGGGTCTACTTTAAGAATTTGTGGCATAGTTTGATTTAAGTTTTCGACTTTTTCTTTCAACTTCCTTGGCCTGATCTTTTTTAAACTTTAACAGTTTTTTGTGAAGACTTTTATCGCTCAATGCTAATATTTGGACTGCAAGCATACCAGAATTTTTTGCACCAGCTTTTCCAATTGCCATCCCTGCGACAGAAACTCCCCCTGGCATTTGAGTGGTTGAAAGTAATGCATCGAGCCCTTTAAGTGGTGAAGAACCTATAGGAACTCCGATTACCGGTAAAGTAGTCTCGGCCGCTACTACCCCAGCTAGATGGGCTGCGGCACCGGCACCAGCGATTAAAATTTTAATGCCTCGTTTGGAAGCACTTGTAACATATTTCCGTGTTCGCTCTGGTGAGCGATGAGCTGATGAAACTATTACTTCATGATTAATATTAAATTTTTCCAAAACTTTACTGGCTTCTTCCATGATAGAGAAATCAGAATCACTTCCCATTAAAATTCCAACAAGAGGTTTGCTCAAAATATATTCTCCTTAGATTCGTTTTTCTTTTTTAATACCTAAAAATCTGGTTACGTATAATTGGGGAGTTTTTTACATTACATTAAGGCTAATTAAAAGAAATAAAATGTAATTCTTTAAATTTATTTTTCTTTTTATTTTAGCAAAATAATAATTTGAAAACAAAATATTGATTAGTATTTTTGTTTGACATCTTTCCAGTGTTGTTCGGAATTTGATAGTGGTTGTTTCTTTGTCTAAGAAGAGGCTAGCATTTTTCTATGTCCATGCTTTATTTCAGGAAGAAGCATTACGGTCGCTAAAATCATTAGCCCGCATGATATGAACCCAGTTATTGTTGGTCCAACTTGATTAGCAACCCAATATCCTATTATCGGTCCAATAGTTCCTCTTACTCCAGTAAGACAGACGTGAACTGACATATAAGCGGATACTTTCTCTGGTGGAGCGTATTTAGTTACCCAAAGTGCCCAAGCAATACTTCCTCCTGCAAAGGCAAGTCCTATAAGGGCTGATCCGATACCGATGATTAATAAGTTTTTACTGATGAAAAAAATAGCTATTCCAGTTCCAAATAAAACATTAAGTATCATCCGAAGTATGATGAAATTCATACGATCAAAAAGACGAGCCCAGAAAGGGATAAATAAAAAACGTATTGTTTCAGGGATTATTGTGATTATTAATGCAACAATCATAGGAGAGGCTTCGATTTCGTATGTTGATGATGCCACGTAATCAATTCTCAGTGGGAGAACCCAAAGGTTAGCAAATCCCATTATAAACCAAGTGAGAAGAATATATCCAAACTCTCTATCTTTAAATATGTATTCAAAGTTTCCAAACGGATGATTGTGTGAACTTTTCTCAATCACTTTTGATGGCATTGAGTTTATGGCCCATGCTTTGGCAAGAGAACATATTCCAATTATGGTAAAGACGCAATTAAAGTAAATAATATTTATTTCCAAGATCAATGATCCGGCTAGCCCGAAAAGTGAAGAAATTGCTACGGTTAGCAGCAATGGTTTTGAGAAGCTTGCGGCACGCTTATGATGTGGGTAGTTGTCACTATATATTGACGTTAAATAGGGGATAGCTGCACTTCTTAAAATGTAACTAATAGTAATCATTAAGGCATAGATCTCTAGAGATGGTACCCACGCCCCAATAATTAGACAAACTGAAGCTAATGCGGAAGGGATCGCGCTGCACCATGATTTTTTCAATCCTTTCCCGGCGGTATAATGAACCAAGGGAAGAGATAAAATCATTCCTATAAAAGGACCAGCAGCAATTAACGATTTTATTCCTTCTCCAGCGTTGTAGTAGCGAATGGCTATAAAAAGAGCAAAAGTCTGAATGCCTGAACTCATAACACCCTCAAAAAAACCGCGCCAAAGGTCATACTTATAGGTTGTTTTATGAAGTTCAGATGCTGTTAAAGATGAATGTTCTAAAGACATTAGCGGTTTTTGCCTCTGTAATAATAAAGGAGGAGTTGTTTTTCACCCTAACGGACTGAAATAAACGTAATGTAGAAAAACTAAAAGCCGTTTATTCGCTTACTGTAGAGGTTTAAAAAGAAGTTAAATGTTAATATACTAATTAAGTTAGGTTAACCTAATTCGTTATAGGGGTCTAGATAGATTACTTGAAACTTAATAACAACTGGCTAAATTCAAACCAATGTTTAATGATGAAAAGGTTCTGCCGCAAGCAGAAATTATAGCAATTGGGAATGAAGTTATTAGTGGCCTTATTCAGGACACTAATGGTAGGTATTTGAGTCAACAGTTACACTTGCTGGGAGTTAATGTTTTACGAATCACGGCAGTAGGTGATGATAAGAATTCTATTGCTAGAGTTGTAGAAGATGCTTTAGAGAGGGTAGATATAGTTATTACTACTGGTGGACTAGGGTCAACTCACGACGATATTACAAAAGGTGTGCTGGCACAAATTTTTAATTCTAAAATGACTCTTGATAATAGAGTGAGAAATATGCTTGAGATAACGTTTAAGAAACGTTCTCAAAAAATTCCTGCAAACCTGCATAGCCAGTATGAAGTGCCAGAAGACGCCACTATTTTATATAATAATAAAGGCACGGCTCCTGGTTTTCTTTTTAAACGTGATGAAAAAAAATTATATTCTTTACCAGGCGTTCCCTTAGAGATGGAACACTTGTTTGATATGTATATTGCCTCTGATCTAAGAAAAATACAAAAAGGAGTAATTGATCATCGTATTATTAAAACGGTTGGTTTGACAGAAGCTTCTCTTTGGGAAAATTTTGGGCCAGTTGAGCCATTGGCAAAGTTGGTTACGGTTGCGTCACTTCCTTCTTATTTAGGAGTAAAGATTCGTTTGTCTTATTGCTCTAAAAATTCAGAACAGGTTAAGATTAGGTTAAAGGAAGCAGAACTTATGGTTATGACGTCACTTGGGAAGTGGGTCTATGGAATAGATAATGAGACTTTAGAAGGTAAAGTAGGGGAGTTGTTAAAAGAAAAAGGGAAAACTTTGGCGGTAGCTGAATCTTGCACCGGTGGACTAATTGGTCACCGATTGACAGAAGAACCGGGAAGCTCTAGCTATTTTCTGGAGGGTATAGTGGCATATAGCAATGAGGCGAAGACTGGTCGTTTAGAAGTTCCATCGGCGTTGATTGAAAAATATGGAGCTGTAAGCCCAGAGGTGGCTCTTGCCATGGCAGAGGGTATACGCAAAACTTCAGGTGCCGATATTGGGTTGTCAGTTACTGGAGTTGCCGGTCCTGGTTCTAGTAATAACAAATTGGTGGGAACAGTGTTCATTGGTATTAGTGAAGAAAAAAAATCTAATTGTGAAGGTTTTATTTTTTATAATGATCGAAGTCGTAATAAAGAAAGGTCAGCTCAGGCCGCACTTAATCTGCTTCGCCGATGGTTGCTAAATCTTAATGTGAAAGAAAAAGTATTATGAGTCAAATTAAGTGTCTAAACTGCGAACAGGAGTATGATAAGAAAAATCGTATTTGTCCTAATTGCAAAAAACCTACAAATCTCAGTTTCCCCAACTACCCCCGCTTTAAGGGTCCAGGCATTATCAGGTTTTTGTGGATCTTTTTTGTCATTCTCTGTTTTGGGTTAATGGTTTCTTATTATGGTCAGTGAAAAAAAAACTCTTAATGTTTAATTTTTTGAAAAGGTAATATAAGGAGCATACCGGAAATGAACCCTCCGATATGAGCAAACCATGCCACACTACCATCCCCTGAGATCACTCCACTGAAAATCTGAATCAGTATCCAAACCAATAGAAGAATGATAGCCGG
>JABGTQ010000139.1 GCA_018647025.1 Nitrospina sp.
AATTTTAGAACGTGATGAACACCATGTTCTTTTGCAATTTTCACCGTCCTATCAGTGCTACCGTCGTCTATGATCAATATTTCAATGTCATCTATTCCATCTAGAGATTTGGGCAAATCTTTCAAAGTTTCTGGAAGGGTTTGCTCTTCGTTTAAGCAGGGAATTTGAATAATAAGTTTCATAGTATAGATTCAGGTAGTTTAATATATGGATGAATGGTTGGTTAGTTTGTAGATAGTAATCTTATCGGTATTCGCGGAAGAAGGTGAACGAAAAAGATGAATTTGTATGTCGTAGGTGTTGTTGACACGCATTGAAGGAGAATTTAGCTCTATCTTAGAGTAAGGATTTTTCCTGAGAACTTCACGAAGGTTTTGGGCTGTTTTTGAAGACGAGTTCTCTTTGACGGATTCTCTATAGTCTCCTCGAAGAACAATCCAGTCGGGAGCGTCCTGCGCTTTTATATCATCTCGGTGGATGACTTTCATCCGAGTATAATAGACCAAGGATTCAGGCTCATTATCAATATAGCATGACTCTCCTGACTTTCCATGTACTTTAAAGAAAGCAACAATCTCATCAAGCGGCCCTCTATAATCATGACTGATTTCATATATATAATCAAAGTAAACGGACCTGAATTTAATTTCTCGCATTAAGCTGTTAAAAGTATTTTTCAAGTAGGGACTTTTCTGGAACCATTCGGGGTGACCTTTTACTACCTGCTTTAATGGGAAAAAAAGAAAAACATGAACCAGGTTGGAGGTGATGAGAAATGTAACTAATAGACTCTGTGCTAAGAGATATTTGGGAAAAATATTCACGATCAAAATGGCTAAGAGAAGAAAAAATAGAGGAAAGCTCGCACTTATGTATTGTTGAATCGGCATGGCATGAGGTAGAGCAGTTAGCAATACAGTTAGAATGCAAAGCAAAAGAAGGCTAACTTGTTTGGTGAAAGGCCTAAACTGTCTTAAAAAAAACAAAGGTAACAAAATAATAGGAAAAATATAATTGTTTACTTGGAACAGAAAGCCTAAAAACCTTTTAATGTAGCCATGCCATGACAGGTCAATTAGTGTGCTCCAGGAAGCGAGGTGTTGGGTAACTTTTGAGAACATAGGAGAGATAAAGATGAACCAGGGAATACAGAAAACTCCAGTGATCCCAGCAGCCCAGGCGGCCCGTTGTCGGTTCTCAGGTAAAGCGTCTTTATAGTAAATAAAAAAATGAATTAATACCCCTAAGATCATTCCGGCAAACTCCACATACATGGTATGAAAAAATATTATAGAAACCACTGTTAGTGGAAAGGGGTTCCATTTTTTATTTTTGTATATTTTTATGTAAAAGCTCAGGAGTAGGATTGAGAGAAAAATGGGGAGGCCCACATATCGAGCTGTACGAAAATAAATCAAGGCAGGGATGGAGGAGGCAAGTAAAAGGGCGGCCAAGAAAGCAATAAATTGTCGACCTGTGAATTTAAGGGCGAACCGGTATAAAAAAATAACTGAAAGTACACCACATAAGGCGAAAGGTAGCCGCGCTGCAAAAGTCGTTTGGCCAAAAAGAGATAAAGAAAATGCTTGGATATAATACGGAATCCAAGGGCGGTAAACAAACAAGCCGTCATGTGAGCTGGCCCATAAAAGAGTATAATTAACCCCATCTGAGTGCGTGGGGAAACCGAATTTGAGGATATTTGTGCTAATGAAGGTGTCATTGCCTTCATCTACTTGTAGTAGATTATCACCAAGGCCAATAAAAATCATTGAAGCCGAATAAATAGCTAGTAAAAAAAGGGGAAAATGTTTCAATAGAGAGGGTTTAAGAAGATTCATAGACTAGATGTTTAATGCAAAAGTGGTATGAAAAAAGCTTAAGTGATTTTAAATTATATTCGATAAGTAATAGAATTTAAAATAAATTGCGTCATGGTTCCCATGACTCCTCTAGTTTTACAAAAACGAACTATTTTTTCTCCTCTTATCTTCTAGGTTTATTGACTATGGAGACTACTGATAAAAATTATAAGAGTCAGACAATACCTTTCGGGGAGGCTAGATTTTTTTTGAGCCAAAAACCTGTCGTAAAAAAAGTCAGTCCAGAAATATCAGTCGTTATTTTGGCCTATCGAAGCGGCGAAGGGATCCATAGCTTTATTGAATCTATGGTTCAATCTCTGGAAAAAAATGAACCTGATTGGGAAATTATACTTGTTGCCAATCACTTCGTGGATGATGGTGATCCAACACCACGTATTGTGAATGATATAGCCCAATATCACCCACGAATTCAAATTGTTTCACGAATTAAAGAAGGTATGATGGGATGGGACATGAAAAGTGGTTTGGAAGCTGCCACGGGACGATATCTCGTAGTAATAGATGGGGACGGCCAGATGCCCTTCGAAAATGTAATTGATGTTTACAGAAAACTAAGAAATGAAGGTCTAGACCTAGCTAAAACGTTTCGAACTCATCGCGGTGATGGTCTCTATCGAAAAACTATTTCCGTCGTCTATAATATTATTTTTAATGTTTTATTTCCAGGTCTCAATAGTAGGGACATTAACTCAAAGCCAAAAATTTTGACTCGCGAGGTTTACGAACAAATGGATCTAAAATCTAATGGCTGGTTTATAGATGCAGAGATTATGATTCAGGCAAAAAAAATGAATCTAAAAATTGGTGAAATCCCTACCGTATTTCACCGAATGAAATTTCGTCCTTCGTTTATTAAATTTAGATCTGTTTGGGAGTTTTTTATAAATCTTATCTGGTACCGTTTTTTTAACAGGCCAATAATATAAAATAGGAGGCGGAGTCCATTGGAAAAAGATTCCATTATCCTTCCCATAAAGGCATTCCTTAAAAAATACCCAAGGCTAACTCGTTTTCTCGCTAATTATGTTGATCATTTCTACGAGGATTATTCTGCGTACAAGGTATTTCTTCGAGATAGTAGAGATAAGTCGTATAAACTGAATTTAGGCTCGGGAGCGGACTCTGTTGCAGATAATTTTTTAAATGTTGATTATTATCATTTAAGAGGGGTTTCTCTACGAGCAGATGTACACCACCTTCCATTTCGGGAAAAATCTATCGATGCTGTACAGTGCATGCAGTTAATAGAGCATGTTAAAAGTCCAGAGCGAATGATATCAGCAATTCATGCTGCTTTAAAACCGGGAGGGGAAGTTTTTCTAACAGCACCCTTTATGTATCCTTACCATGAAGCCCCCATCGATTTAAATCGATGGACCCAGGAGGGGCTTCGAAGTCTTATGAAAGAATTTTCTCCCATCCAGATAGGTGTTCTTGGAGGTCCTACCGCTACTCTTGTTGAAGCTTTTCATGGGTGGTTGTCTATTCTATTTTCTTTTAATTCAGATAAGTTGTACCAGACCAATTATCTTCTATTACTTCCTTTTTTGAAGCCTTTGAAAATAATTGATAAGGTTCTTTTAAATAAATATAGTAGCTCTCATCGACTAGCAGCTATGATTTATTTTTATGGAACAAAAAGATAAAGCAGTCGAGAATGAAATCTCCTAGAAAACTACCCTTATCAAAGACCACAAAGAATCTTCTGGTAACAGGAGCTTCCAGCGAAATGGGAAGCGCTCTCATTCGACAACTGTTAAATAATTCTATCTTAAAAATTAGAGCGATGGCACACCGCTCTCCAGTAAATATTCATGGTTGTGAGATAATATCGGGTGATCTAAAAAAAACGGATTTATTGGTGAATGCACTCTCTGGAGTTAATACAGTGGTTCATTTAGCCGCTTTGACCAAAAGTACTAGAGGATCAGATTATTTTGAAGTTAATGTTAGAGGAACCCAAAACCTTATTGATGCGAGTTTAGACTGTGGTGTAAAAAAAATTATATATGTTAGTTCGGCAGCTGCTTCGTTACATGGAGGAGGGTATTCTCGCAGTAAACTGGAAGCGGAGCAACGGATCATTGAATC
>JABGTQ010000140.1 GCA_018647025.1 Nitrospina sp.
CCAATACAAATATTGTAGTTTGAACTTGACCTAAACTCGGGCTATCTGCATTAATTTAAACCTGATGCAAATATTTTTCGATTTTCACTGATTTAAATCTCGAGATTCTAACCCAGAAGGATATTTTATAATTTTTAAACACCCCGTGGATATATTGAGTTAAAAATTTTCTCAGTTCCGCGCACACTGATATTGGAGTTTGAAACATGAAAATCTCTATCACCGGAGTAACCGGCTTAGTCGGATCCCATTTAGTTAAGTTATTATCGTCTACAAATTCAGACGGAAGCAAGAATGACATTAAAGCACTTATTCGAGAAGATAGTATTGTAGATCATCTGAAAACTTATGAAGATGTGGATTACATTATTGGAGGTCTTGAAGATAAAGAATCTCTCCAAAAATTAGTAGAAGGATCGGAAGTATTGATTCACCTAGCTCATTTCCCTGGTCCTGCTAAGACAGAGGATGAATATGTCACAGCTAATGTAAACGGTTCATACGACCTACTTCAAGCGGCAAAAATGGCGAAGGTGAAACAAGTGATTTTTATGAGTGCCTGCGCAGTATTTGGAACTATTCAACCCTCAGTTGACAGTTCAAAACCACTTGATGAGTCGCACCCAGTTCAACCTAGTTCACTTTATGGCGCTATAAAATCATCAATTGAATCCTTTTGCTTCTTTTACGCGCGAAACCGTGCCTTTGATATCACCATTCTCCGCCCGGTTACAATTTATGGCGTACGCCCTGATCTTCCCAAGTCTGAATGGTTTGAAACGGTAGACTTCCTATCGACTAACTACAATATTGATGTCAAAGGGAGCACTAAATATGTCTCTATTGATGCTGTGTGTCAGGCAATCACAAAGGTTTTAGGCAATAGTGAAGCCTCGGGAAAAATTTATCATTTAATTGACGGTCATATTCATAATCTAGAATTAGGTAGAATGATTTGTGAAGTCGTTGACTCATTTGGAGAAGTTGAAGGTGTTATGGGTGAAGAGGGTAAACCTATGTCCAATCAGGCAGCCCTTGATTTAGGAGTTCAATTTAAAGGCCTTGAAGGTATTAAGGAATATGTTAAACGTATTCATGAATTACAAAAAACATTCGGTGGAGAACGCAATGTTGAAAACTGGTAAACTCTTAAAAACTCTAAATGTTATCTTCTAAAGTATTTTCAGAACTCCTTTTGGAAAAGGGATTTGATTTTTACGCAGGTGTTCCTTGCTCCCTTCTTTCTGGATTGATTCAAATTATTGATAATGCCCCAGAAACCCCTTATTTTCCAGCAGTGAGAGAAGATGCTGCTGTAGGACTTTGTGCAGGTGCCTACCTTTCAGGGAAGCAACCTGTTCTGCTGATGCAAAATTCTGGTTTGGGTTACTGTCTCAATGCTTTCACTTCCTTAAACCTAATTTATAAGATCCCCGTTCTTGTGATCATGAGTTGGCGCGGTGAAGATGGAAGCGACGCACCTGAGCACATTATAATGGGAGAAATCAATCAGAAGCTATTACAAACTTCCAGCATGGAGTATTCTGTCCTGTCTGCTGAAAATTATCAGGAGTCATTGAATATGGCTTGTCAAATTATAGATAAGGGCCTTCCATATACCTTACTCGTTGGGAAAGGATATTTTAATGAAGGGCACTGAGGCATTTGATGAAATTATTCCACTCCTAACGGATGAACCGGTAATCCACGCTAACGGATACATTTGTCGCGAATCTTTTAATATCAAAGACAGGGAAAGAAATTTCTATATGATAGGTTCTATGGGTCTTGCGTCCTCAATCGGACTTGGGGTAGCCATAAACCGTCCAGAGCAAAAAACTATCATTATTGATGGAGACGGGAACGTTCTCATGTCTATGGGAACACTCGCTATGATTGCTGCAGCAGCTCCAAAAAATCTTCTTCATATTGTTATAGACAACGAAGCCTACGAATCAACAGGAAGCCAAAGATCTCTATCAAAATCGATATCGTTGGAAAAAGTTGCTCAAAGTGCCGGATACCTTCAAACAAAAAAAATCACAAACAAGAATCATATAAAG
>JABGTQ010000141.1 GCA_018647025.1 Nitrospina sp.
CCTACTATGCAGTCATCTACATAAAAAACGGCTGACTGTCCAGGCGTGATAGAAAGTTGGGGTTCAGAAAACTCAACATGAACCCGCCCATCTCGAAGTGGCGTCACTTGTGCCGTCGAACCATTATGAAGATAACGAATCTGCACCTGTGATTCAAAGGCCTCCTCCTTTGGCAGATACCAATTGACTTTATCTGCATAAAACTCCGTACGATACAAACTACTTTTAAGTCCAACTGTAATTTCATTTTTCTCAGGATCAATTGCCGTTACATAATGACGCTCTTTTAGTCCACCAATATTTATACCTTTCCTTTGTCCGATCGTAAATGCAGGGTACCCTCTATGTTTACCTAATTTTTCTCCATCAGCATTGATAATATCTCCTTCATGAAAGTTTTTTTCATCTACACGCTTTTCGATAAATGAAGCATAATCGTTATCTGGGACAAAGCAAATCTCTCGAGACTCTTTTTTATCCGCTACAGAAAGTCCCAGCTCTTTTGCGATCCGTCGCACTTCCTTTTTATCTGTATCGCCTAAAGGAAACTCTAATCGAGAAAGTTGTTTCTGAGATAAGTTAAAAAGGAAATAACTTTGATCTCGAGATCGATCTTTCCCTCTTTTAACGGTAAAACGTCCAGTCACTTCATCTTTGACTAGTAGTGCATAATGCCCTGTTGCTACCTTTTCATAACCAAATGCTTCTGCCCGGTTGATAAGGTGATCGAACTTTAATTTCTGATTGCAAAGGGTACAAGGAATCGGTGTCCTCGCTTTCAGATATTCAGAAACAAAATAATCAACAACTTCTTCATTAAATTCTTTTTCCATATTTAAAATATAAAACGGAATTCCAACTTTTTCAGCCACGCGACGCGCATCACCAAGGTCATCCAAAGAACAACATGTACCAAAGCGTTCCGTCGAATCTGTATTGTAATTCCATAACTGAAGGGAAATACCCACAACCTCTCTTCCATCTTGCTTTAGCAAAGCGGCCGCAACTGAGCTGTCGACACCTCCACTCATAGCAATAACAATTTTCTCTGCATTTAAATTTTTCATCTGCGATGCCTTAGTAATTTTACTTCTGATGGATTATATTTTCTTCAAACCATAAAACGACAAAGAAGTGCTACCTGATTGACGTTGATCGCAACGAAACAGCCTGCCATAAATTTCTTGAAGAATATTTTTACTGTCGTGTTCTACTACTACCAGCGATTCTTTTTTTAATAATTGCGACTTGGACAAACCGATTAAACATTTTTCATATAAATTATCTGCGAAAGGAGGGTCTATGTAAACAACATCAAACTTTAGCGACTTTTTTTCCAGTGAAGGAAGAGCTTTAAGAGCATCCATTTTTAGCAACTCCCAAGTAAAGAAAGAAGACTTCCTGTCATCATTATTTTCAAATCGGCATTTTTTAAGATTAGCACGGATTAAATCTTGGGATTGCTGATTATTCTCAACCCAAACAATTTTTTCTGCCCCACGACTCAAAGCCTCAATGCCAATTGCCCCCGAACCTCCAAACAAGTCTAAAAAATACTCGCCCGATAAGTCAGGGCCGAGAATATTAAACAACGTTTCCCTGACTTGATCAAGAGTGGGACGTACTTTATTACTCTTAAGACTAGTTAATTTTGTGCCTTTGGCTAGTCCTGCAATGACTCTCACAAATGAACTCCATATTACTATTCTAAGGTCTTTTTATTATTTAAATAAAGGTTGTCATTAGTCCTAAAGGCTTAAAACTAGGGCTTGACACTTACAGTTCCTAAAACCTATTATGGCCACTTGACAAGTTTAGCTCTGGGGCATTGTCTAATGGTAGGACGCATGATTCTGGTTCATGAGGTCGGGGTTCGACTCCCTGTGCCCCAGCCATAAATAATAATTAAAACGGAACTGTTTATGAACTATAAGAGAAACCCATTTATTTTAGGACTTTGGGCACCAGCCTATCTCGCAGCGGCTACTGTTGCTATCACTAACGATTTTTTAATGGCCATAATGTTCATACTAGCGACACTTGCCATCCTAGGTGCATATGTAACTGAATTTCCAATATTCCCAACCCTATATCAAAATGAAATGTTACACAAGGTTGCCATATCTTCTCTCCTTGGCATGGGTTTAGGAATGATGATCGGCTTGGCTATAGCTGGCGGGGTAGCTAACGAGGGAACTGCCCCAATTTCAACGCAGGGGAAGTTTATGCTTACCTGGGGAGTAGTGTCGCTTCCGGCCTACCCATTGATGGTTTTTCTTGTATCTAAAGTAAACAAACGTGACCTAGAGGAAGA
>JABGTQ010000019.1 GCA_018647025.1 Nitrospina sp.
GGTTTAAAAAACTCATTGTTATCCTGAAATAGTAAAGTCAATACTTTCTATTAAGTCTTATCGGCGTAAATATATATTTTTAAAGCTAATTTAATGATTTTTTTAGTATCCTCGATCATATTTATTTTTTTTTAGTGCCAGGATCATAATTAATAGTTTTTTGATTTAATTATGTTGGAATGTTCCCTACTTGAATCATATTTTTTATATTACATTTTGGTTGTGCGTAAATAGTTCTGAGTGCTAGTATCAGCTTTTCCAAAATTGGATTTAATAATGAATAATTTAAAAAATATCATATTTTACTTTTTATTTTTTTTGGTTTTCTCTTGCTCATCTGAAGAGACGAATAAATCTATTAATGAGCATGATGATTTATCTACACTTGATGATTATCAGGAGAGTTTTAAATTTGAGTCGATATCAATAGCTCCAGAGGATAAGATCTTAGCTAGTCTGGCACCGGAAGGTATGGTTTTTATTAAAGGAGGTTGTTTCATTTTAGGTAATAATTATGCGCAAGTCGATGAGTCTCCAGAACACGAAGTTTGTGTAGATGACTTTTATCTCGACAAGTATGAGGTTGTTCAGGTTCGTTGGGAAAAAGTAATGGGTTTTAATCCTTCGAAGTTTATTGGGCCTAATAGGCCTGTGGAGCAAGTTACTTTTTACGACGCACAGGAATTTGCGGAAAGCGAAGGTTGCCGCCTTCCTACTGAGGCAGAGTGGGAGTATGCAGCAAGGGGGCATGCAGATGCGAGGTATTTTTGGGGAAATATGATGAATGGTGATTATGCTTGGTTTGAGGATAATTCGAGTAAAAAAACTCATGAAGTTGGTACAACAAAACCAAATCAATTTGGTGTTTACGATATGATGGGAAATGTTTGGGAATGGGTCTCCGATTGGTACGATGCTGCTTATCCTCGTGGAAAGCAGATTAACCCAACCGGGGTTGAGAAGGGAGACTTTAAGGTGGTTCGTGGCGGCGCTTTTGATTCCTCTGCAGGAGGGTTACGTATTACCAATCGAACATGGCTACACCCAAAAAACAAGGTTTTTCCAAAAGTCACTACATATGGTCAGGTAATGAACGAAATATACAACTATGTTGGGTTTCGCTGCGCACAATCAATAATTACTGTTTCGAAGTAATTACCATCCAAGGAGGTTTTTTTTATTTTGATTCTTAATGTATTAGTTAGGTTAGGTTCTTATTTACAGTCTTGACAGAGGCCAAAAAGATCTAATTTATGAGAAGTAATTTTAAAGTTATTTTGTTCGGCAACTTCGTCCTGGTATTTTTCTATCAAGGGATGGTTAAACTCAAGAATTTTACCACACTTAGTGCAAACCATATGATCATGGTGGACACTTCTATATGAGCTTTCATACCTTTTCTGCCCATCACCAAAATCCATTTCCAAAGCAAGTCCACTTTTAGTTAGCAAAGCTAAAGTTCTATATACAGTTGCAAGACCGATTTTAGGTTCTGTTTTTAGTACTTTATTATATAGCTCTTCCACGCTTAGATGATCTTTGCTTTCAAGAAATACTTTTAAAACGATTCGTCGCTGTTTCGTGATTTTTAAATTATTTTCAGAGATATACTCTTCTAGTACATCAATCTCCTCATCCTTACTATCCATTGCTCCTCCTATAAGGCAATTTAATATCAGTAATCAGACAATGGGTTAATATATAAAAAGATTCTAACTCAAGTTACACAATCAACAGCTAGTGCTATTTCGGAATAAAATTAAGCTACTTGAGTTATTAAAGTTTTAATTTCTTCTACGCAAGAGACTGCAGTTATACATGATTGTTTTCCGCTGTGCATATTTTTCAGTTGATAGTTTCCTGATTTTATTTCATTTTCTCCAACAATCAATGTAAAAAGGCTTGCCGATTTATTCGCCTTGCGCATTTGACTTTTCATGCTTCCTTCGTCGTAATCTCTTTCTACAGATAAACCTCCAGATCTTAATTTGTGAACTAGACTAAAGACGATTGACTTTGCCTCTTCACCTAAGGACACAACAAAAACGTCAGGATTAATTTCTATAAATTTTTTTTCATTAAATGGAACAAGGGAAACAAGTCTTTCAAGACCTAACGCAAATCCAAAACATGGTGTGGGAGGACCTTCAAATTCCTCTACTAGAGTATTGTATCGTCCACCTCCACATATGGAATTTTGGGCTCCCAATTTATTGGAAGTAACTTCAAAGGCTGTATGAGTATAGTAGTCAAGGCCACGTACAAGACTAGAGTTGATAGTAAATGGAACCTGAGTCTCATTAAGTAAGGCCTGAACTTGTCCAAAGTGAAATTTACACTCATTACAGATGTGTTCAGTTATTTTGGGGAGTTCAGATGCGATTTCTATGTCTCGTTTGACTTTGCAGTCAAGGACTCGCAAAGGATTTTTTTGATAACGTTTGTTGCAATTTTCACATAGATCGGATAAGTGATCTTTAATAGATTTTTTAAGAGTTTTTTGGTATTCACATCGACATTTGTTGCAACCTAGGCTGTTTATTTGAAGCTCGAACTGATTGAGACCCAATACATTAAAGAATTCCATAAGCATGATCATTACTTCAGCATCAATTGAAGGGCTATGAGATCCCATTGCCTCTACTCCAATTTGATAAAACTGTCGGAACCGTCCAGCCTGAGGTCGTTCGTAGCGGAACATAGGGCCGGTATAGTAAAGCTTTTGCATTGTTTGCGTTGCATACATTTTATGTTCAATAAAAGCCCGAACCACTGATGCAGTTCCTTCAGGACGTAGTGTAATTTTTTCACCGCCTCGGTCATCAAATGTATACATTTCCTTTTCTACAATATCAGTATCCTCACCTATACCTCTTGAAAATAGATTGGTTTTTTCAAAAATGGGTAGACGGATTTCCCTGAATCCATATCGAGTAAAAACTTGATTGGCTTTATTCTCGACCCAGCGGCACTTTTCAACTTCTTCTGGCATGATGTCTTTGACACCGCGGATTGATTTAATTTGCATTTTATATTTTCAGTTATATGTCTAGCTTAGAAGTTAATCTTTTAGAAATGTCTCTGCCGTTTTAACATCTTCGCGACTTCCAATATACAGGGGAACACATTCATGAATATCACTTGGAACGATATCCAGAATTCGTTCACTACCTGTAGACGCAAGCCCACCAGCATTTTCAACAATGAAAGCCAAAGGACTTGCTTCGAAGGCAAATCGTAACTTTCCTTTTGGGTTTTTACTGTCCTTGGGGTACATAAAAATACCCCCCTTCAAAAGAGTCCTATGGAAATCAGATACCATAGAACCAATATATCTAGCCTTGTAGGGTCGCTTTGTCACAGCTTCAAATTCTTTAAAGTAATTTATTAACTTTATTTGTTTACTGTCCCAATTTATTTGATTTCCTTCGTTTACACTGTAGGTATTTCCTTGCGCAGGAATTTTAATATCGGGGTGTGATAAAAAAAACTCACCAATAGAAGGATCTAATGTGAATCCGTGAACTCCACTTCCAGAACTATATATAAACATAGTGCTTGAACCATATACAATATAACCTCCGGCGACTTGGTTAGCTCCTTTTTGCAAAAGATCATCTTTACTTACAGAACTCCCGCTGCTTTTTTTTCGGTATATTGAAAAGATTGTTCCTATGCTAACGTTTACATCTATATTTGAAGAACCGTCTAGTGGGTCCATCATAAAAATATATTTACCGGCATTCTTTTCGGGGATAATATAAGGGTTTTCCATTTCTTCGGAGGTAATAGCGCATACCGTTCCAGACTTTCCAATTATATTAACAAAGGTTGAGTTTGCGAATTCGTCTAGTTTTTGGACTTCTTCACCGTGTACGTTAATATTCCCAGTTACTCCAAGTATATGTCCACCGATTCCAGCTTTATTTACTTCCAATGATATAATTTTAGCAGCTACAAGAATCTCGTTCATTAAACTAGTGAATTCACCTGTGGCTCCTAGAAATTTTTGCTGATGTTGCAGATGCTGCACTAAGGTAGTTTGTTCCATTATGTTTAATTTAATGAATATGAATCGCAGGGTGTTTTAATAGCAGAATATAATTATACATCAAAAGTCGAATTACGGCAATGAGAATACTCTAGATATAAACTGATATATTTCGTATCATAAGTCATTGTTAATTAAGTATAAATTTATTATGAGTAAATATATTTCTGAATATATAGATTTTTTAAAAATTGAGAAACGTCAGTCTAAAAACACCCTTTTGTCTTATCGACGTGATGTTAATCGTTTTGCAAAATATCTTTCTAACAAACAACTTGATGAAGTTAAAAAAAATGATGTGAGATCATTTCTTGTTTTTCTCAGGAAGGTAGAGTGTCTGGCATCATCTTCGGTAGCAAGGTGTTTATCTTCTTTAAAATCATTTTATAGTTTTTTGTATATAGAGAATTTAATCTTAGAGAACCCTACCGAAACTATAGCTTCCCCAAGCCCTTGGCGTAAACTTCCGAACGTGATATCTGTAGAAGATGTTGCCGCTCTTATTGCTGCTCCCGATATTAAAACGCTTGCTGGAGTCAGAGATTTAGCTATGATTGAATTAATTTATGCAACTGGGTTGCGTGTCTCAGAGTTGATCTCACTTACAATGAGTGA
>JABGTQ010000020.1 GCA_018647025.1 Nitrospina sp.
AAATCTGGTCCACAATGTGACGCTCATACTCAGCGCGAAAATATTTTATTCCAGTCAAAACAGCTTTGACTGCTGTCTCTCCCAAACCACAAAGTGCGGTTACATTAACTTCCTCACAGAGTGATTGAAGTTTGTCAAGGTCCTCTAACTTACCTCGCCCTTCTGAGATATCATCGAGTTTATTTTTTATCAAAGTCAGCCCAATTCGACAGGGAGTACACTTGCCACAGGTTTCTGCTTCATTAAATCCCACTGAAAACTTAGCTAAATCAATAACGCATGCTGACTCATCATAGGCCGCAAAACTAGCCTGACCCATCAGAACACCAGCGCCTAAAAGACTCTCATAATCAAGTGGAGTATCAGCTTTTGATGGAGGGAGAAACCCACCGGTAACACCGCCGGCATGAATAATCTTAAGTTCTTTCTTCTTTGAAATTCCTCCACAAACATCCTCGATAACTTCATGGAAAGTGGTACTCATATCAAATTCCATGAGACCATTATATTTGATATTCCCAGATAGAGCCCATACCTTAGTGCCTTTGGCATTGTCGTTGCCCATCGATGAGTACCAACTAGCTCCTTTTTTTAAAATCGCAGAAACAGTAGCCCAAGTCTCGGCATTATTCAGCAAGGTGGGTTTCCCCCATAGCCCTTTTTCTGTCGAATGCGGGGGTTGTGCCTTAGGAAATGGCCGTTTTCCTTCAACCGACGCCATAAGAGCGGTTGACTCGCCGCCTATGAAAGCTTCCATACCTTCATGAACGTAAATATCAAAGCTAAAATCAGTTCCACCAATATTTTTTCCTAATAGACCTCGCTCCCTCGCCTGCTCCAGTGCCATATTCAAGCGTTTAACCGCAATGGCATAGTCAGACCGTGTGTAAATGATTCCCTCAGTAGCCTGTATAGCATAAGCGCCGATGATCAACCCCTCAACTACCTGGTGAGGACAGCCTTCCATAACGCTACGATCCATGTACGATGCTGGATTCCCTTCATCACCATTAACCATAATGTACCGTGTGCCCAGATCATCGGTTGGTGCAGTTGCGGCCTTTTTCCATTTATGGCCTGTAACAAAACCACCTCCGCCCTTGCCACGTAATCCCGAAGAAATGATATCTTCTACAATGTCAGCAGGCTTCATTTGAAGAGCTTTTTTGAGCCCCGTATAACCACCCACTTCTAGATACTCGTCTATACTTTCTGGATCTATTTTACCGCCAAATTCAAGGGCAACCCTTCGTTGTTTCTTTAGATTCTCGTAATAGTCATCCTTCGCTGCCGCTTTTTTGAAGACCTTGCCACCGATTACATGGTCTTTAAGTATTTTTACCACCATCTCTGGTTTGACTTTTTCATAGGTTACTGGTTCCTGACCAGGAACATAAACGTCAACTAAAACGTCTCTACTGCAATAACCTCGGCAACCTACCTGACCCATGCTACAACCACCTGGACCTAACTCAGCATTGGCTTCAAGTTCTTTGATCTGCTTCTCAAATTCCTGATGCACTAACTCAGCACCTTCTGCTATCCCACTGAGACTCTTGCAGATGGTAATTTTTACCGTTCCCTTGCTTTGCACAGTAGCCTGTTGTTTTGTTTCCACGGCTTCCATTATGTAATGCTCTCCCGAAAATCCAAAAAATAACTAGGATATCAAATCCATGTTAACCAAATTATAGCAACGAAAAAAATCTTTCGTACTGACAAAGATCTCACGAAAACGAGAAATTTTCAAGCGATTCTAGTAAGCCCTAATCGAAATGTCAATTTCTACATAAGTCTTTAAAACTGCAAAAAACCTCAACTACCCCCTAAATATAATGCATCTAGTGTCAACTATACCCCTGATATTTTGAATGAAAAACGCTATATATAACTTTATAATTATATTTTTTAAGATTAACAAAACACCATTCTTCTCAAGTTTGTAAAAATATAAAAAAACCTGGTTCCCTATAAAGTAATTCTACCGGTAATTACTGCAAACCAATCGACTTCTCAAGGTCAACACTTTTCAATTGATTGAGCTTTATCTAATCTATAGAATTCCCATTCATGCATAATCTGATACAAACATCACACAGTAGGATAATTCATGATCAAAACGGCTATAAAAAACCAACAGTTACTGGCGCACAAAACGGAATGTCTAATCCTTTTTTGCGTAGAAGAAAAAATTCCCACAGGAAGACTTGCTGAACTAGACACCAAGCTTAATGGAATTCTTAAATTACCTTTTATAAATAAACGGTTCGAAGGAAAACTAAACCAAACCCTACTTCTCAATGTTACAAAGCCAATGCAAGCAGACCACTTGCTTTTAGTCGGACTAGGAGAAGGAATTGCTGTAACGACGGATAAGTTACGTCAGGCAGCTGGCATCGCCGCACAACTAGCAGAAAAATCAAAATTTAGAATTATCTCTTTTGATATTCCAGCAAACAACTCTTCTAAAGATTTGTATACCAGACTAGATAAATCTAATGATAGTTTTTCCCAAGTAGTGGTTGAAGGTAGCCTACTTTCCTTGTATCACTTTGATGACTACAAACAACCTACTAAAGAAAGACCTAACCGGGTCAATCAGATCACTCTGCTGACCCAGACAAAATCTCAAGCCTCTTCTATTCGCTCTGCAGTTTCAAGAGGCCAAAAACTAGCTACAGCAGTAGCAACATCGCGTGATCTGATTTCACAACCCAGCAATACGGCAACACCATCTTACCTTGCAAAAACAGCAAAAGGGCTGGCTAAATCACTCGGAATGAGCTGCAAGGTCTTAACCACTCGTGAGATGAAAAAACTTCGAATGGGTTCTCTTCTTGGGGTTTCCAAAGGATCCGAAGAACCTCCAGCCTTTATCATTCTCGAACACCATGGAGGTAATAAAAGTGACCCCCCGATAGTAATCGTTGGCAAAGGTATTACCTTCGATACCGGAGGAATTTCCTTAAAGCCTCCTGCGAATATGGATGAAATGAAAATGGATATGTCCGGTGGCGCAATAACTATAGGCACCTTGAGTGCGGCAGCGGCTTTAAAAATACCACTTAATGTTGTGGGGTTGATCCCCGCAAGTGAAAATATGCCAAGTGGCACAGCTATTAAACCTGGAGATATTTTGAGAAGCATGTCTGGAAAAACTATCGAAGTATTGAATACGGATGCTGAAGGTAGACTAATCCTTGCCGATGCCCTCACCTACGCGGCTAAATATAAGCCAAAAGCCGTCATCGACTTGGCAACGCTTACTGGAGCAGTGATCGTAGCTCTTGGACATCAGGCCGCTGCTGTCTTAGGAAACAATGACGAACTTGCAACGTGCTTGCAGCAATGCGGGGAAGTAACAGGTGAACGATTGTGGCCTCTTCCTATATGGCCTGAACATGAAAAAGCAGTTAAAAGTGATATTGCCGACCTTAAAAATATCGCTTCACCTGGTGTCGGTGCAGGAACAATTACAGCTGGCGCCTTCCTGAAAGCATTTGTGGGGAATTTTCCCTGGTGCCATCTTGATATTGCCGGAACATCATGGTCGGGAGAAGATAAGCCTTACACTCCGAAAGGTGCATCCGGGTTCGGTGTTAGGCTACTAGTTCGATTCCTGGAGCAAGAAGCCAAAAATGGTTAGAATCCCTGATGACGATATATCAATTTATTTCCCTACAACTTTTCTTAAACATTCATGCACATAGGGCTTCAACCTTATTTTGATTCACTTGCAATAATTCTATTTAACAAAAATGACAAATAATATAATCATATTCATTCACCTTATAGCCGCTGCAATAGCGATCGGTAGCATGGTGTTTTCGATAATTCTCCTATTGCCATCTACAGACAAAGTACCTGCGCAACAAGAATTAGAAGAGTTTTCTATACCTTATAAAACAGTGGAACTACTCGCGCCTACTGTTTTTACATGTTTGCTTATACTTATTGGGACAGGAATTTATTATCTACTAGAAAATTACACGGGACAAATGGCGTTAAAGCCTGGATATTATAATCTTTTCGGCCTGAAACTGATCTGCGTAGTTGTTGCTTTTTTTTTAAGTATCTATCAGACATTTAACCTGCGAGCTCGAATTGCCAACCTGGACCTATCACCAGAAAACCGAAAAATTGTTCCGAAAACAATCCAGCAAATAAAAAAAACGACTACTCCTGTCCTGGTTACATTTTCTCTTGCTCTATTTTTTGGAATTTGGCTTGCGAGGTTCTAAAAAATTCTAAAAACCAAAGAATTGTTTTAACTGTATTATTTGGCTATTATGTATACAAATTAAGGAGACTTTCTTGAACAGTGTAAACCCAAGCCAAGACCCAAAATCAACACCTGATCTGATTTCAAAAAATTCTCCCCCAGATGATGAATCCTCATCGATGAAAGAGGAAAGTTCTTTAGAGAAACATCTTGATGAACAAACAATTGATTTAAACGAATTATTTCCAGATACCGAGGCAGACCTTAACAACTTGTTTCCGGAAGATGAGGTTAAGCATCTCCTTAAAAAAATCATAAAAAACAAAAAAGATATGGGCCTGATAAAAAAACGTCTTACCACCGAAAACAAAACATCCGACGATAACGAAGAGGAAAGTGGTTTCCAGGACTCACCTGAACTTGATAAAACAGAAAATACCTAAACAACTAAGCCTCAAATACCTGTGTAAAATTACTTCAACAACCTATCCCCATCCAAAATTTAACAAATAATTGTAGTTGGACTAGGTTACTTGAACACGAAGTCCTCTCTGAACAAAACAAAATGGAATCACACGGCCGTTGAGGCGAACCAACTCTGAGACAACTGACTGTCTTTGTTTAAGCGGTAACATGAAAGCAATGCACCCGCCTCCGCCTGCGCCACATACCTTGGCAGACTGTGCCCCTTTTTTCATTCCACCTGCTATAAGTTTATTTATCTGTGGAGTGCTAATGGTTGGCGCTAGTGATTTTCGAGCCTCCCACTCGCGAGCAAATAAGGCCGTCACCTTTTTCATGTGCCCTAAGGTCAATGCTTTATCCATCTCCCTTGCTATCTGCGCTATTTTTTTCAACTTCTCCGTAACCGCGTAATCCTTATCCAGAACCTTCTTCATAACTTCCCAGTTGTTAATACCAGAACGCCTTGGATTTCCGGTATAGCATAAAACCATGCTCTCGCTAAGTTTTTGCAAAGAAACGGGTAAAGCAACCGAAGCCACTCCATCATATCCTGGTCGCACGGATTGCACTCCTCCATATAACGAAGGAAAATAATCCTGCCAGCCAGTAGGAACAGAAATAACTTGAGTCTCAATATTCATTGCCACCTCCAACATCTTTTTTTTACTTAGACCTTTTTTCGTAAATGCATTTAGCGCGCCATTTAAAGCTATGTTCAAGGCTGATGACCCCCCAATTCCAGACCCAGGTGGAGCCTCGCTTGAGGTCACAATATTCAACCCTTTTTTAGGTTGATAATATTTAAGTGTTTTTAAAATGAGGTCCAGAGGATGCACCTCCGGCAAAGATGCAAGAGAGTTGAATTTAACCTGTAATAGAAGGTCTTTCGATTCAACAAAAATCTTC
>JABGTQ010000142.1 GCA_018647025.1 Nitrospina sp.
CGGTTGAACAACGGATATCAGGTTTTTCTGCCCGTTCTGAGTATAGGTCTTACCTACCCGAAGTTATTTTTCTACAAGGAAACCTTTATCAAAATATTGATAAAAAAAACAAAGCCTATAACCGCTACCGTTTACTTCATATTGCGTTCCCCACGAATCAGCTAACGCAACAGGCAAAAGAAAAAATGAAAAAACTAGCTAAAGCCGGGACGATTAATATTAAGCCCTTAGATTTTAATGAATATGAACAGCGTACTAATGAATTGATCCGGAATGTTAAATATCAGCAAGTTGTGAATGAAATTTCTGAATTATTAAAAATTAACCATTCACTCCCAATTAATTTTTATTTTCACCTAGCTAAAGCGCAAAAAGGACTACGCAAAAGAAACCTTTCTAATGCTGCACTTAGAAAATTTATTGAACACCATCCGACCCATAGTCGTAACCAAGAAGCTTTATTCATGATTGGTAGAAATCTCTGGAACACAGGTTATTACCAAGATGGTCTTAAATACTTTGAAAAATCTATCAAGAGGGCTACCAAACAAAAGCTAGCTAACCAAGCTCTTTTTTTTATTGGAAAAATGCACGAGGAAAAAAAAAGATATTCACAAGCAACTAAATATTACAAGAAGTTAATTAACCAATCCTCTGGGGAGTATGCCGAACGAGCTGCATGGCAACTCGGCTGGATGAACTACACGATAGAAAATTTTAAAAAATCTTATGATTACTTTGATGAGAGTGTTAGAAAATATCCATCTGGCCTCTTTATTGAAAGTAGCATGTTTTGGAGCGCAAAATCAGCTAATCAATTAAACAATGTGAACCTTGCTAATCAAATATTCAAAAACGTTAACATGACGTTTCCTTACACATACTATGGGATTAGAGCTGGGGAGATTAACCCTGACAACAAGTTTTCTCCTGAGATAGTTAATGATGAGGAGCAAATACATCCAGCGCCTATTTTATCCACTGATGAACAGTTTCACTATTCTCGAGGAGTTGAATTATCTGCCACAGGGTTTTATAAGGATGCAAGATTCGAAATAAAAAAACTAGAAAATACAACACGAAAAAATCTTTCCGGAATAATTTGGCTATCTAAGCTTTACAATCACGCACATGCTTACTCTGATACTATGCGAATAATGCAACTGTACAAAGACTTTAAGACAAAACCTCGAGAAAAGGAACTTTCCCAAGCTTTTTGGAAGAGTTTTTATCCCCCAGCTTATGCAAAAATCATTCATAATAATGCAACAATTTTAAATATTGACCCATACTTCGTAAAAGGGCTTATCCGCCAAGAAAGTTTATTTAATTCTACAGTTCAATCCCGTGCTGGAGCAATAGGACTAATGCAAATCATGCCAAAAACTGGTCGGGTACTCTATGCTAAGTCTAATAAGGGCAAGTCCTTTAACTCAGAAATTCTCTTTGATCCTGAAATGAATATTCAACTAGGGATCCAATACATTGACCAACTAAACAAACGCTTTAATAAAAATAAAACCCACATTCTAATTTCATATAATGCTGGCCCTCATAACCTAAAAAAATGGCTCAAAAGGTTCCGTCACGTTAATGACCCTGACGTATTCGTAGAATCTATTCCTTTCCCTGAAACCAGAAAATACGTTAAAAAAGTTCTTCGGAACTATGGCATCTATCAAACTCTTTACCCCAAAAATCCTTAAGCTTAAAAACTAAAACTTTCCACTATAATCTACTGAACCAATTAAATTAAAATTGAGCTACTTAATTAAATATATTTTTTTAGATTGGCATTTAATTTTTATTAACTGATATAATTTAGAGCTACTAGATACCAAGGCAAACAACAGAGAAAGGTAAAATATAATGAATAATAAGGAGTCGTGCTGTGATAGCAATTCGGATGAAGACGATGTATCCAGAAACGATGTTCAAAGATTTTACTCAAAAGCAGCAGTCTCTGCGCAAGAAAACTTATGCTGTCCTACCGACTACAACCCGGTTGAATTATCCCATATTCCTAAAGAAGTTTTGGAAATCTCGTATGGCTGTGGAAGCCCTGTAGGAAAAGCTGGTCTTCAAGAAGGGCAGACAATGGTTGACTTGGGATCGGGTGGAGGAATCGACTGCTTTATAGCTGCAAAGCATGTAGGAGAAACCGGTCATGTCTATGGTATAGATATGACAGAAGAAATGCTTAGTATTGCCAGAAAAAATTCAGAGCAAGTAGTTAAAAACCTTGGCTACGATAATATTAAGTTTAAACAAGGATTTCTTGAAAATATTCCGATTGATGACAATTGCGTTGATCTTGTGACTTCTAATTGCGTTATCAATCTTTCCACTAAAAAAAATGAAGTTTTTAAAGAAATATATAGAATTTTAAAACCAGGGGGACATTTTTTAATATCGGATATTATTTCTGAGATTGAAGTCCCAGAAATCATGAAAAACAACAAAGAACTTTGGGGAGAGTGTGTTTCTGGTGCACTTACTCTGAAAGATTTTCTCAATCATGCTCGGAATAATCTGTTCAAGGGATTACTCATACAAAAAGACTACTTATGGAAAGAGGTAGAGGGTATTAAATTCTATTCTTATACAATAGAAGGATGTAAGTTTTCTTCGGATAAGATGTCTATTGATAAAAATTCTTTTTTTGCTATCTATACAGGCCCTTTTGATAGTGTTCTTTTTGAAGGGACGAAATTCCAACTTGGTGAGACTGTTGAGATTGATAAAAAAATATTAGAAATAATATCTTCTTACTCATATAAAAATCAATTTATAATAACTGATTCAAAAATTGAAAAACCAACAGATGACAGCTCTGAAACTTCCTGCTGCAATTAAAAGGCTTTTTATTTCCTATGCATGATTATTAGAATATTCTGTCAAGCCACATATAAAGTTTGCTAGATTGATTTAACTCAGAATCAACCTAAAGCCTAAGAAATTCTTTAAGATCACTTTTTTAAACGGCGGTATA
>JABGTQ010000143.1 GCA_018647025.1 Nitrospina sp.
AATCGGACGAGGATGGGGACAATCAGCTCAACACAGCAAAAGTCTGCATTCATTTTTTGCCCATGTACCCGGCCTAAAAGTGATAATGCCTACTACGCCCTTTGATGCCAAAGGACTTCTAGCATCGGCTATCCGTGACGACAATCCTGTTATTTGTCTAGAACATCGATGGTTATATGATATTGTTGACAAAGTAGATGTTGCCCCTGAGGCTTTGGTTCCATTAGGGAAACCAAGTGTATTGCAAGAGGGGACTGATCTAACTATAGTTGCAACCTCTTGGATGAATATTGAAGCCTTAAGAGCTGCAGAAGTTGTCAATAAATTCCACGGAAAAAAAGTAGAAGTAATTGACCCTCGCACTATAGCCCCACTCGACTATAAAATAATATATGAGTCGGTAAACAAAACCGGACAATGTATCGTCGCTGATTACGATTGGGTAAACTGTGGGTTCAGCGCTGAGGTAGCTGCGCGTGTTTCTGAATCCTGCTTCAACAGACTAAAGTCCCCTGTTACTCGCTTGGGGTTTAGTGAAACACCCTGCCCTACCACAAGGCCTCTTGAGAATAAATTTTATCCAAATACCATTGATATTGTTAGACAAGTGGAAAGCAAGTTAAATCTAAAACCTTCAGACTTGTCTAAAGAAAAATTTTACAGTTACGAAAATAAATTCAAAGGTCCATTTTAATCAGAACTAATAAAATTTCACCGAATATTTTAAGAGGAAAAATGTTTTATCCATTAAGTTCAAATTCCTGGGGAGATGAAGAAGCATTAGTTTTCAAACAAACACTGGAAAAAGGTCGCTTCACTATGGGAGAGAGTGTAAAGGAATTTGAGTCGTCTTTTGCAGATAAAATTGGTATTCAAAATGCACTCATGGTCAGCTCTGGATCTATGGCAAACCTTGTAGGTCTTTCGGCACTATTTTATAAAAAAAATAACCCTTTAAAACGGGGAGATGAAGTCATTGTACCTTCTATTTCTTGGGCCACTACTTATTACCCTCTACAACAATATGGCTTGAAGTTAAAATTTCTTGACGTCGAACTAGACACTTTAAATATTGACGTATCTCGGCTTGAAGATGCACTGACATCAAAAACTCGCATGGTTGTCGCCGTTAGTATTCTTGGTAATCCCTGCGCTCTAGATATTTTACGTGAATTTTGTGATAACAATGGGCTATATCTATTCGAAGATAATTGCGAATCAATGGGGGCATCTCTTAATGGCAAACCTTGTGGGACTTTTGGTGATATTGCCACATTTAGCACTTTTTACTCTCATCACATTTCAACTATGGAAGGTGGAATAATTGTCACAAAAGATAAAGAAATCTATCACCTGGCTAAATCACTAAGGGCGCATGGGTGGACCAGGGACATCCCTTCAGGTTCACTAGTCTATGAGAAAGATGATGACGATTTTTACGAAGCCTACCGCTTTATCCTTCCAGGTTACAATGCACGGCCTTTGGAATTAAGTGGGGCTCTAGGGGTCGAACAACTTAAAAAGTTTGATTCCCTTATAGACATCAGGAGACAAAATGCTCGTATTTTTGTTGACTTGTTTGCTGATGACGAACGCTTTATAATCCAAAAAGAAAATGGATCAAGTAGCTGGTTTTCCTTCACCATAGTTCTCAATCCGAAAATTCTCATAAAGAGATCAAAAGTGATTCATGCATTGAGAGATGCTGAGATCGAATTTCGAATAATCACTGGGGGTTGTTTTCTTCGCCATGACGTAATTCGGTACTTCGACTATGAGACAGTAGGAGAAATTGTCAATGCCAATATTATTCACGATCGTGGTTTTTTTGTTGGTAATTATCCCATAAATCTCAAACCTCAAATCGAAAAACTTAAAGATGTTCTTGACCGTGCCACTTGTTAATTTGAAACTATTCCCTAACTTTACAACTAGAGGCTAAATCAAAAAGTGGAAGCAATTATTCTTGCAGGTGGTCTAGGGAAACGTTTAAGGTCGACCGTCCCAGACTTACCAAAACCAATGGCACCAATTAAAGGAAAGCCCTTTTTGTGGTATCTACTTGATTATTGGTTACACCAGGGAATAAATCACTTTATTTTATCCGTAGGATATAAGTTTGAAGTGATCCGCGAGCAGTTTGGAACAAAATTTAAAAATGCTGAGGTGAGTTATGCAATTGAAAGTAAACCACTGGGTACCGGAGGGGGTCTACTTCTTGCGATTAAATATCTTAGGTCAAAAGAACCTTTTTTACTTCTCAATGGAGATACGTTCTTTGCTATAAACCTTAATAATCTTTTCAAATATCACGAAAAACGTACATCTGATATAACCTTATCTTTGATTGAAACCAAAGACAACAAGAGATATGGTGGCATTTTATTAGACAACCATGGAATGATATCCTCTATCAATTCCCAAAAAAATTTGTTTAATACCAACATGGCTAATGGGGGTGTTTATATTATAAATGGTCCCCTTTTTAGCCAGCACACCCAAAAAAACTTTGAAAAATATTCGCTGGAAGATGAACTTTTACCTCAGTTACTGAAGCAAAAAAAACGCATTGCAGGGTTTATCAGTAAAGATTCATTCGTCGACATAGGAATACCACACGATTATACGCTTGCAGCTGATATCCTATCTCAACATATGTAGCATTCTACAGTGGAGGAAATTCATGGGCAATCACATTCTGGTTACAGGAGGCGCAGGCTATCTAGGCTCAGTAATGGTGCCAGAACTTTTAAACGCGGGTCACAAAGTAACTGTTTACGACAATTTTATTTATGGCCAAAATAGTCTTGCACATATCTGTCATAGTCCAAACTTTAATGTTGTTCGTGGGGATGTTCGGACAAAGGATAAAATTGCGCCATTACTTAAAGATGTAGAGATTATAATTCCTTTAGCAGCTCTTGTTGGAGCACCACTTTGCGACTCCAATCCAGTCGGAGCAAAAACCGTCAACCACGACGCTATGCTATCTTTGTTTAATCTAGTGGGGAACGATCAGCCTATTTTAATGCCAACAACAAACAGTGCCTACGGAACAGGAGATGAAAACAGTCCCTGCACCGAAAACTCTGAATTACGTCCAGTTTCCAGTTATGCCAAAGAAAAAGTTGAAGTGGAAATTGCTCTGATGAAACGCCGTAATTCAATAAGTTTTCGCCTAGCCACTGTATTTGGCATGTCTCCTCGAATGCGAATTGATCTTCTGGTTAACGATTTTACCTACCGCGCTGTTCATGACCAATTTATTATTTTGTTCGAAAGCCACTTTAAAAGAAACTTTATCCATATACGAGATGTAACTCGAGCATTCTTACATGCGATTGACAATTACGAAAAAATGAAAGGGGAAATTTATAACGTCGGTCTTTCCGATGCTAATCTATCAAAAAAAGAACTATGCGAAAAAATTCAACAATATGTACCCCGTTTCATTTTTAACGAAGCTGCTATAGGCAAAGATCCAGATCAAAGGAATTACATTGTTTCTAATAAAAAAATAGAAAACAGTAACTTTTCCCCAATTTATTCCCTAGATTCTGGGATAGAAGAACTAGTCAAAGGCTACTCTATGATAAGAAACTCCAAGTATGGAAACATATGAACTACTAAAAAAATATTGATCAGCTACAACATAATATCTCTAAGTTAAATAAATGCCTTTGATTAAAAAAAAATTAAATTGTCAAACGATTTCCTAAGCGGTAAAGATCCTCTACCCCAAAATATAAACCACGTTTATGATACACGTTGTAAAAAATAGATACTGGATTTTATATTTCTTTACTTTTATAACGCTAGCGATAATGTCCTCGCTAAAGTACCACAACCTAAACACAACTTTTTTTGATCTAGGTGTGTTTTTAAATAATTTTTCAATGATTGCCTCAGGCCAGTGGCAATCTTTATTTTTAAGCCACGTTCAACCATTAGGCCTTTTTTGGGCTATCCCATTTTATTTTTTTTCTACAGATTTGGCTGCAACGATTATCTTGACTTGTCAGGCGGGATTTTTAGTTTTGCCAGTAATCGGTCTATATCGCCACTTTGGAATAATACCTGCCCTTGCCTTTTCTATTTACTTTCCTCTTTGGTACAATGCGTTGTTCGATTTTCATATTGATCATCTTGCAATTCCCATCCTATTCGGATTCTTTTTTTTTGAGCGAAAGGGAAAGTTACCTCATGCCATCTTCCTAGCGGTTCTTTTAGCCTTAGTAAAAGAACCATTTGCCCTTCAAACAGTCTTTTGCGGCCTGTATCTATTTTTAGCCCGAAAAAATTATCTAGCGGGTCTTCTATTAATTCTATTTGGAATGGTTTATTTCAGCGCCTGCACCGAATATATTCAATATTATTTTAATTCACCTTATATCAGCATAACAGGTGGGTGGGATCCCGTTTCTCATAATAAAGCATTTGGTTGGTTAGGAAGCAGCAAACAAGAAATTATCCTATTTCTTATTACTAACCCTCATACGGTTTTATTAGAGATTGTGACTAACCAAGAAAAAGTCAAATATGTTTTATACATATTTGGAGCATTAGGGTTTATTCCTCTTTTACGCCCAATGGTTTTATTACCTGCAATTCCTTTCGTTCTTATACCACTCTTATCAAACTTTCCAGAGCATCATGCTTATAATACTCACTATACGGCTGGCTTGATTGCACCACTTATCATGGCTTTTTCTGAAGGCTTGCCTACTGCTAAAAAATTATGGGGTAAAGCCACCATCCCAAATAATTTATTCGCACCAATTTTAATCAGTGGCCTTTTAACATGTCATATATTAGTCTCTCCTTCACCCATAAGTAGAAAATTTTTTATTGAAAAAACATGGTTCTATCATTACACAGTTTACATACCATCTAAAAGAACGCATATGATCAAATCTGCTGTAACAAAATATATCCCATTAAATCCTGAACTGGTAATCTCTTTACAAAATACATTGAATCTAGGTTACTTTAGCAAACACCGCAATATTTTCATATTTCCTCACGGTGCTACCGAAAAAAGAATGATTGCAAAGATCAATAGTTTGAATTGGGATGGATTTTGGCGTTTTATAAAAAACCAAAAATTAGAAAAAAACGTTAGCAACCCAATATTGGCAGATTATGTAATTATAGACTTAAAAAAACCTTGGTTTATTGTAGCCCAAGGCTGTCATTGGGTTAAAGGAATATGTCTAGAAGGTCAACAGAAATTTACAAGTAAGTTCTCAAGGTTAATAAAAAAAACAGAACAAGATTTTGAAACAATATATGAAAACGACGAATTTTTGATTTTGAAAAATCGATCTATTCAGTAAAAAAACAACTTAATCTTAACATTAGATTACAGATAACCATCTATAAATGAATTTCCAAAAAAATTCTCTTTTCTTCCTCTGTTTGGTGGTGTTTGTTATTTTTTTTCCAAGTGCCGGACTGACAAAAAACTTTATCTCTGAAGAAACAAACCTCATAAAAAATAAAAAAACAAATAATGAATATCAAGTTTCAGCAAAGATTGTACCAAAACAAACCATGTTTAGACTCGAAAAACCATCGCCTTTAATCTGGACAAAAGATGCCGAATCATCTTCTTCTAATTCGACTGTAAAAGATGATAATTATAAATGGAACAACGACAACGATGAAGTTTCGATAAATATTCCCATACAAAATAATTTCACACAGAAAGATAAAATACCAAAAAACTTGTATGAAATTCAAATTGACTACCAGGATTTTTTTCCTAAAAATCCATCTCAATTTTCTCTTGAAATGACCGTGCTAGAAAAAGAAACTTCAACCTTTGAAAAAAGTCCCCCTACATGGAAAAAGAAAACTATCACAGCTTTGTCGTCGCAACTTTTTCCACCTAAAGTAAAAGAAGATCTGTTTTCCAGCCCAATAAAAAAAAAAAATACCCTGTATTTAATTAAACGAGAGTTGGGGTTTCCTTTTGATTTAACATGGAACTATACCCAAGGAAAATCCATCGCAAAAAGCCATGAAGATCAGACTGTTTTCCAGCGACGATTCCATATAGACCTTTCTTCTATTGAATTCATAGACATTATTTTTAGCGATAACGTTACCGAAAAAGACATAAAGAAGTTTCACTGCAATTTTCGTATCACCTCCACCAAAGGTTTTGAAAATAGTGCTATTACAAGAGAAGTTCTACGCCTTGGAGGTAAAAAAGCTATCCGATTCAATATAGGTGAATACGCACGAAATACTAATAAGGGTAGTAATAGAGTATTTTTAGAAGAAATGATTATTTTTCTTCCGGGACTTGCAGACAAAATTATATTAGAACGGCCAATTCAATCGATCAATTTTTATAAAAATTACCAAACTACTCAACGAATTCTCCATGCGTCCTTAGATGTTGCTTCTGCTCAATGGATTAAAAAGGATATCACTTACCTATTCAGACACGAAATTGGTTTTCCCATTACTCCAAGCTGGCGATACTACCAAGATAAAAACACATCTGTATTTGAACGGACTTTGCATAAGGACTTAAACGAAGTTAACAGTATTGACTTCCTTTTAAATAATGAAATTGCGACACCTGAAAAAATATCTTGTCAGCTTCGGGTTGGGTTTTCTAATCGTCCTTTTCCTTCTAAAACTATAAATTGCGACGACCTTTTAAAGGAAATTATAAAAATTGATGGGCATCATTTATTACGAATTCAACTTCATGACCTAGTTCACGAACTCTACTCACAAGGCAAAAAAAAAGTATTCCTAGAAGAAATAAAGCTCTATCTAAAAGGTTCGGTTGATTATTATATTAAAAATCAACTTTTAAAAACTGTTCGTTTTTTTAAAAATGACAGGACTAATTCACATAAAATATGTTTCTACTCTTCAAAACCCTGCTCACGAACTGAATTATTATCTCCAACGAATAAACGATATATAGTAAACATGATTTTAATGAACGAGTTAATCGATAAAGATGCAAAATTGATTAACCTTACCTTAAAAATCAAAGCACAAAATTCAAAATCTCAGAGTAAATTTAAAATCAATACAGCTAGGGCAATCTTTCAAGCAAAAAATAATCAACTCCTTTCTATTGCTGGTAAAGACTTGGCCCAAAGGTTGGGACATTATTTCTCTAATCATACAAACAGGAGTTTTTTTTTAAAAGAAGCAGACGTGGAGAAATTTTATCCTGCTTCTTTAAAAAATCTTCCTAATAACAATGTTGCCCATCTTGAAAATTGGTGGGACTTAGGTGTTAAGTCTATAGATCCAAAGTTTATTCTTGAGAATAAACTTCAGCTACCAACATCATCTTATGTAAGGACCCACCACCTCTTTCTAGAAAAAATAAAACCTACCGCCATTCTAACCAACCTATCGTTTGGAGCACAAACTTCGAACCCAATCTTACCGACTATTCAAATAGGACTTTTTTGGCGATTGACGATTACCTTTATAACTATTATATTTTTAGGGTGGGTATCAAATACTAATAGAGGAAGGAAATTTTTACACCAATTTTTCTCTATGACATTAATCAACTTTCGGATTTTAGAAATTGAAAAGTATTATCATCTATACTTTCTTCTTTCAGCGACATTCTACCTTCTTGGATTACTTCTAGGATTAAGGCCCTATCAAAATCACCTTTTCACCATAGGATCAATTATTTTTTCCCTGGCATCTTATAATTTTGCGAAACTTAATTACTATAAAATTGTTAATGTTTTGCCATGGTCTGGAGAAAA
>JABGTQ010000144.1 GCA_018647025.1 Nitrospina sp.
AGATAGCTAAAATGTTTTTGATCAACGCTATCCCAAACCACGCCCACTGCCAGTTTCATATCATGAATATTTCCCCATCCTCCAACATCGTCAGCACTTTTTTGAGTTTCTAGATCAAAATAGAGAATACGGTGATCATTAGAGCTATTTGGAATATTCTCAGAGTCTAATTTATTTTTTTCAGGCTCTGTAAATAGATCCAGTTGTTCTGACATATAACTCGAACTCCAAATATTAAGATAGCTCACTCACATACATAGATTAGATTTGACAACTTTAGCACTCCCTATAATCAAATCAAGATAAAGAACTTAAGATTCAATTAAACATATACTTACAAGAAGTCGATTAAAATTATCAAAGATACTAATTAAATAGTTACAAACAATGGTTTAAACCCTTTAAATCAATTAAAGGTATGAATTTTATAAACCGATAAAATGTATGGAAGAGAGTTACTAAAGTTATTTCCATCCTAGAGATCTAATACATCTAATGGCACAAAACGCAATATATGGCCTTAATTCGAATATGGACACCCAAGACATCATCAATAAGATGGTTTCTCTGGAGGCTCGTTCTATGGATCTGGTTGAAGCCAAAAAGAATATCGAGGAGCAAAAATTAGCTAGTTTTCAGGAATTAAAAAGCAGATTGCACGCATTCAAAGGAGTTGTGGGCACACTTAATACCAAAAATCGCTTCATAGAAAATCAAAGTGTTTTTTCAAACAATAGTTTTTCAGATAGTAATAAGGTTGTAGATATCACTACCACTAGTTCCGCTTCTTCTGGAACCTACTCCCTTATCGTTAACAATCTTGCCACTGAAAGTAAACTTATAACCAGTGGCTACGCAGAAACCTCATCAGCAATTTCATCTGGAACGATAACAATTGTTATTGGAGCATCCGCTTCGGCTACAGTAACTATTGACAGTAGTAACGCCACAGTTGATGGGTTAAGGCTAGCCATAAACAATCTGGGGATCGATCTCAAAGCATCCTTTCTTAATGACGGTGACGCCACAAGTCCCTATCGACTACTTATTTCAGGCACTCAAACAGGAAGCAGCGGTGCTGTAACAATGAGCACTAATATCACAAGTGGTAGTGTGACGATGGGTTTTCAAACGACACAAACCGCAAAGAATGCGAGTTTGTCTCTGGATGGTGTTTCGATTACCAAATCATCCAATACAGTTACAGACGTTATTAATGGAGCAGCACTTAAACTTCAATCAGCCGGATCAGGAACTATTTCTCTTGCAACTGACACAGAAGCTATAACAACTAAAGTTAAGGACTTTATTGAAGAATATAACAAGGTCACATTATATTTAAATGAACAGTTATCGTTAAACACAGAAACTCAAGAGCCTGGTGTATTGTTTGGTAATTTTGCAGTGCAAGGCATGCAACGAATGCTTCGAAGTTCAATAAGTACTGAAGTTACAGGAATTAAAGGTGACTACAAATATTTGTCACAAGTAGGTATCACCACTCAGTCAGATGGATCACTTATTCTGGACACCGATAAATTTTCTGATGCATTGATAGACGACATAACAAACATAAGCGAGCTTTTTTCAAGTAATGGTAGCGTAACAAACACATCTATAACCTACGTGGGGTTCACCCGTGATACAGAGCCCGGAACATATGACATACGGGTAACTTCAGGAGCAAGTACTTTTGTTCAATTAAGTAACTCGGGTGCAAGCACTTTTGTAACTACCTCTGGGTCTGGAAATTTTTACGCAGGCTCCTCGGGTGACTCTAATGGCCTAAATTTTCGCATCAGTAGTTTAACGCCTGGGAATTATGGACAAATTACCCTTTCGACCGGAGTAGCAGAAATTCTTAATCGGAAATTAGAAAACTTTGTTAATGCCTCTTTAAATGGACCACTGGTCTCGGAACTTGACACTATCAAAGAATCTGTAGACGACTTCAATGAGACACTACTAAAGCAGGCTGAACGCCTACTTGAATTTGAGGAAAATCTCAAAGAAAGATTCACTAATTTAGAAGTTGTAATGGGCAGACTTAACTCACAAAGGGACACATTTAGCAGTGCTCTTTCAGGAATTCAAAATATTTTTAATAAAAAATAATAATTACTCTTTTACTATTAAGGACCTTTACATATGTTTCCACATAGGCTTCACAACGAATACCGTCATAACGAAGTTGCAACTTCTAGCCAAGGAAAATTAATCATAATGATGTACGAGGGAGCCTTAAAGTGTACCACTTTGGCCTTAGAGGGTATTGACACAAAAGATCTAGTAAAAAAAGGAATCTATATAAAGAAAACTCACGATATTATAAATGAATTATCTTGTGCTCTAGATATGGAAAAAGGTGGAGAGGTAGCTCAAAAACTCGAATCACTTTACCAGTTCATTCTCCATCAATTAACCTTAGCTAATGTTAAGTCCGACCCAAAAGCTCTCAAGTCAATAGTGAAAGTGCTCACACCCTTAATGGAAGCTTGGAAAGAATTATTAGACAACAAAGTTAATAACCAAACGGATAATGTCCAAAAAAATGGAGCTACCCGTTCACACAAAAAAATAACCTCAAGATGTTGACAAAACTTACCTATTTCTATTTTTAAAGTTTTTCTTTTTCCTTTCAGTTGTGCTTAAACCCAAATTTTATTACACTCACACAACTATCCCTAATTAGAGCACAATGTCGATAGATTATTTTTTGACAAGGCATACGAGCTGTGATAGAAAATCCATCTTGCATACAATTTTTTTTTATTATTGTCTCTAAATTATTTTAATTTTAAAGTCATGAATATTCACGAGTATCAGGCCAAGGAAGTTCTTGCAAAACACGGTGTAGCGGTTCCCAAGGGTGTGGTCATCGAGAATGCAGAAAAAGCAGCCGCTGTTTCTCGCAAGCTGGGAACAGATATTGTCGTAGTCAAAGCACAAATTCATGCTGGAGGACGAGGTAAAGGAGGAGGAGTAAAACTCGCCAAAAGTCCGGAAGAAGCTAAGGTTCATGCAAACAAGATTATTGGTATGACACTGGTAACACCACAAACTGGATCAGAGGGGCGAAAAGTTAAAAAAGTTCTGATAGAGGAAGGGATGGCTATAGCCAAAGAACTATACCTTGGCATTCTTCTTGATAGACAAAGCAGCAGAGTAATGATTATGGCTAGCGAGGCAGGGGGTATGGCAATCGAAGAAGTTGCCGAAGACACTCCAGAAAAAATTATTAAAGAGATAGTCGACCCTATTATCGGAGTTAAACCTTATCTCGCAAGAAAAATAGCATTTGCTCTCAATGTAAAAGGGAATGCCCTTAAGCAAATGATTCCTTTAATAATTAATCTTTACCAGGCATTTATTAAAGAAGATTGCGACATGCTAGAAATCAATCCCCTCGTTATCACAAAAGACGAACGCGTTCTTGTTCTTGACGCAAAAGTTAACATTGACAGCAATGCCCTCTACCGTCAAAAAGAAATTCTCAATTACCGTGACTTGGATGAAGAAGATCAAATGGAAGTGGAAGCCAGCAAATTCGACTTAAACTATATCAAACTTGATGGGAATATTGGTTGTATGGTCAATGGGGCAGGTCTTGCCATGGCGACAATGGATATCATCAAGCATTCAGGTGGCGAACCAGCAAACTTCTTGGATGTTGGAGGCGGAGCTGACGAAGAAAAAATTGAAAATGGATTCCGCATTCTACTATCTGACCCTCATGTAAAGGGAATTTTTATTAACATATTTGGCGGTATCTTACGCTGCGATATTTTAGCTCGAGGTGTTGAGATCGCGGCCAAAAAATTAAAAATTAAGATCCCCATCGTGGTTAGGATGGAGGGAACCAATATGGAAGAAGGCCATCAAATTCTCAGTGACTCAGGGATAGATGTTATTGTCGCAGAGGGTATGAAAGATGGTGCGCAAAAAATTGTAAAGGCAATACGATGAGTATTCTAGTTGACGAAAAAACAAAATTGATTGTTCAAGGAATTACTGGGCGCGAAGGACAGTTTCATGCCGAACAATGTATGAAATATGGCACCAAGTTAGTTGGTGGCGTGACTCCTGCCAAGGGTGGCCAAACAGTCCTAGGTAAGGTTCCCGTTTTCAACACCGTACAAGATGCAGTAAAAAAAACTAAAGCCAACGCAACAATGATTTTTGTGCCACCCGCTTTTGCCTCCGACGCCATTCTTGAAGCCGCCGATGCAGGAATCGAACTGATTATTTGCGTTACAGAAGGTATCCCAGTATCAGATATGGTGGAAGTTTTTCGCTACATTAAGGCTAGCAAGTCCCGATTGATCGGTCCCAATTGCCCAGGCATTATCTCACCAGGAAAATGCAAGATCGGCATCATGCCGGCCCACATTCACAAAAAAGGCAATGTTGGTATTATTTCCAGGAGCGGGACTCTCACTTATGAAGCTGTAGGTCAATTAACAGCCTTAGGGCATGGTCAGTCAACGTGCGTCGGCATTGGTGGAGATCCTATAATAGGCACCAAATACATTGATGTCCTAGAACTTTTCCAAAAAGATCGAGGCACAAAAGCGATATGCATGATTGGCGAAATCGGCGGATCAGCAGAAGATGAAGCTGCCTACTACATAAAAAAACATGTCACAAAACCGGTCATTGGTTTCATTGCCGGGCAGACAGCACCTCCGGGTCGCCGCATGGGTCATGCTGGAGCAATCATCTCTGGTGGGAAAGGAACGGCTGAAGAAAAAATGAAAGTAATGCGCCGCTGCAACATCAAAGTCGTTAAGAGTCCAGCTGATCTTGGGAAAACGGTCGCAAAGTTTCTATAATTTCCTAGATTATCCTGCTATATAGTCCAACCCATTAATCTGAGTTTCATAAGCCAGAGCATCGAACTGCATATCTCTCCGTGTACCAGCAAAATGGAGGTTAGCATATATAGCTATAATCGCATGCAGGGCTTCATGTGAATCCATACCATGGCTAGTCAAACGTTGATAGGCAGCAGCAACAAACTCCGGGGCTTCCAGTTTTAGCTGGCGATCAATAGTCACATGTAAAACAGTATGCACAAAAGGATTCACGATCATACCATTGACTTCTCTGGGAATTGATGCCATTTCACCCTCTTCCCAAATAGGGTCGAACTCAGGGTGCAGGTCGAGAACTACTGCTATTTGCTCATCTATTTCTTCAATAGGCCGCCCTTCATTTTTATCAGCAGCAACTCGAAGAATACGTTGTTGAGACTCCTTATCAAATTCCATTATGTAAGCCGTTCTCCTTAAGTTAGGACCCTTGGGATAATTAAAAAGGTCTCATTTCATACCTTATTGCTCTAAAGATTAGGATGCTTTCAAGCGGATAGATCTTCAGAAAACTATTGTCATTACGGAGTTTCGGAATAATGCGAGCGCCTTTTGCCTCCAGAACCTCCATAAATCATAAACACACGCTTTCCTTGGCGAACATGGTATTTAGCCCACGCAGGCGAAGTCCCATCATAGCAAGCAGCAGGATCACTTCCCTCAGCTTTCAGAAAATCTGGATAATCTAGACCCGCATCGTAAACATCCATTAAAAGGCAGTCAGAGTTAAACCCTGGACCTGACAAGCTAACTTTGCTCAAAAATGCTTCGATTTCAACTGGGTCATTCAATTCTAAGTTATCCATAATTTAAGTAAAACCGAAAGTATTATCCGGAGTAGAAAATAATTTTTTAAATTTAGAGTACAATTCAAGTTTGCCTAAGTTACTAGATTTGATAAAATATAAAAAGATTTTTTTATAAAATAGAAAGCCTTTAAATTAGGTTGTAATAAATGTTAATTCAAGATAATCTCCACCTATCCCGAAGTGCTTCAGATGGACAAGGGGGCCACGAGTTTTTATACAGAGTGAATCGGTATGGTATATCTGCTAAAAGTCGTCCACAAGAAGAACTTTCGCAAATTCACTGGGAAGTAGAAGTTATAAAATACCAAAAAACCGACGCTGTTAAATTCGAAATATGCCATGACACAGAATTAGCAGCAAAAACATTGATTTTTCATAATGACTCTTCTCTCAACGAATTTCTTGAAAAATCTTTCAATTATTTTAAAGAACTCGGTTTATTGGAAGATATGGCCTAAAAATAGACCTAATTAAAGAAATTTGATGACCGTTAACCCTTGACAAAGTGAGGGTTTATTTTTACTATTAACCTCTTCAGTTAATTCCTGAAAAAGGTATTCGATGTTTGTATTTTAGTCGGGGACTTGGCTAAAGTCATTGTTAATTTCAGTTAATATAAAATTAGGAAAAATACGGGGCTAGGTCATTCCCGATTAAAATTAATTTTCACAAACGGAGAAGTAATAGGATGTCACCCGAAACTGCCGAGGCAAAACAAAACAGTACAAGTAAGCACGCTAATGTTCCAGGAAAACCAGAGGGCTGGGTACCCGCAGGAGATTTGCAAGAAGTAATTTCTCTTGAGGAAATGCAAAAACTGCCAAAGGAAACTATATTCATGACCGGGAGTGAAGCGGCCCGCGAATCAATTCGTAGAGCAAACGTTGATATGGCAATTGCCTACCCTATAACTCCCCAGTCAGAAACAATGCAGCAGGCTGGGTACTTGTTCGACGAAGGATATATCAAAGATTACTACCGTGCGGAAGAGGAGATAGGCACAATGTCCGCCATCAGTGGCGCATCTCGTGCAGGTGTACGAAGCCTCACTGCTACTTCAGGTCCTGGGTTAATGAGAGGCATGGAAGCACTAGCTTCATGGCCTGGAGCAAGGGTTCCTATTGTAATGCTTAATATGTGCCGAGTTATCAACACCCCTCTGGCTATCCAACCCGATAATGCAGAAATATCTTTCCTACTCAACACAGGAATGTTGGTCTTGCATGCTGAAAACCAGCAGGATTTTTTTGACTGGCCCTTAGTAGCTTTTATGGTCAGCGAAGAGGTTGATGTGACATTACCTTGTACCGTATCAGTAGACGGCTTCTTTGTGACCCACGCACGTGGCAACGTTGCAATGTGCGACAAAAAATATAAGATTCCACCGCGAGATGGCTGGAGAAATGCAGTTCCTTCAATGGATAATGAAAATCCACCGGCACGAATATCTCGCGATGCTCCAATCCAGAAAAGTAATTTTATTAGTTATCATATGCACGCAAGTTGGCAGCAAGAAGTCTTTTCTGCGGTGCAACGGTCGGCGAAGTACTTTGATAAATATCTTGGTGGCCTGATTGAAGTTGTGAACCCAGGTGCCGATGAAATGATAATCGCTTCAGGTGCGGCAGTATCTCAGGCACGCGAAGCGGTTCGCCAAGAAGAAGAAAAGGGTAATAAAGTCGGCCTTATCAAGGTTAAGACCATCCGTCCTTTTCCTACTGCACAAGTCATTGCTGCTGCCAAGCATGCAAAAGTTATCCTAGTTCCTGAATTTAATCAAACTGGTTGGTTGCATAAAGAGGTGTGTACTACCCTCTATGGTCATACTCAAGCAGTTATTTATAATGGCCCCAGAGTTTATGGCGGAATGACGATGCCCACTGAGTTGATCCTCGATTGGCTTAAAGACATAAGAGAAAAAGACAAATCAAGAAATCATTTTTAATTTGAGAGAAGTGATGAAGGAAGCCAGCTTGCGGCATTTTATGCCATGGCTGATAATTTGTAATTACGATTTTATTTTAAAATCGAAAAATATATATCGAATTTTAATAAATAACAAAATGGAGGGGGAATCATGTCCCTAGATACAGTTAAGCCAGCACCCGGTTATTTGGAGCACTTACCAGTTGAATACCAAGATCTTGTGAAGCATGGTCAATATGGTAAAAAGAAAAAAGTTAGCGATATGGGAAAGTTCAAAGAATTAATTGAAGAGCATCCCATGTGCGCGGGTTGTGCAATGACTCTATTTATCAGACTTGTATTTCTTGCATTGCCCAAACCTGAACACACCATATTCGTTGGAACAGCAGGATGTGGGCGTTTGGCTATATCTCAGGGTAATGTACCATTTATTTATGGAAACTATGGTGACACTAACGCAGTTGCTTCGGGATTGAAGCGTGGTCTTGAGCTTAGATTCCCCGAACAAAAGAAAGACGTAATTGTAATGTGTGGAGATGGTGGATTGGTAGATATTGGATTCCAGGGCCTTATGCACAGTTGGTTTCGTCATGAAAAATTTTCCACCTTCATGCTTGACAATGAAATTTACGGAAATACTGGTGGACAGGAAAGCGGCATGACTGCACAGGGGCTAGTTGCTAAAATGTCTCCACGTGGAAAAGTAGATGAAAAAATGGACATGTTGGGCTTAGCAAAGGTAGCCAAGTTGGATTATATTGCTAGAATCGTTCCAACTAATCCCGCAAGAGTAGTTCGGACTGCCCGACGTGCAATTTTAATTGCTCGTGAATTTGGCTCAACCTATGTTCAAGCTTATACATCATGCAACATTGAGTATTCAATTCCAACTCCGGATGTTATGCAAGATGCATTTGATAAGGAAAAAAAGGAATATGGATTCGAAGAGCATTTTTCAGATCGTGCTAAAGCGTATATAGATGATCTTGAGAAAAAAGACAAAGCGGCTGCTAAAGCTGCTAAGAAATAAAAAGGAGAAATAATCATGGGAGTAAAACGTTATAATGTTCGCATGGCGGGACTCGGAGGTCAAGGTGTTGTTACCGCCTCTCATATATTGAGTAATGGAGTCGTTATTTCAGGCGGTCATAGTTCTCTGGTTCCTTTTTTTGGATCAGAAAAACGAAATGCGCCTGTCGAAAGTTATGTCCGGATTTCTGCCGATGTGATTTAT
>JABGTQ010000145.1 GCA_018647025.1 Nitrospina sp.
CTAGCCTCTCTCATGTTTAAGCCTTTTCTTTGGGCGCTTGATACTTTTACAGTATTACTTTTTACTTAAATAAAACCCTGTTTTAAGAACATTGTACTTAACGACATTCTCATTATAAAACTCATAAACTACTGTTTTATTGAAATATTTTTAATTTTTTATCATTTTATATGTATAATCTAGATATCAACTAGTATTTTGGTGCAGTCAAGAAAGCAAGATCCATTATTGGTAACGCCTTTTTATTAAAAATCCTTAATCTTAGAGGAAATAATTATGGGCTTAATTTGTAAAATTCACCGACTTTGGGCGGTTATTTTACCCACACTGCTACTAGCGGTAGCATTCCAATATGCACACCAGTTAAATATGATGATTAGTTCAATTGAGGACCTGAGCTTCAAAAAAACTATAACAATATTGTTGATATCCTTCCTTGCTATATGGTCACTCATTTACGTAAGCTCTATCTTTTTTATTCGACTTTTGAAATGGGTTTGGTTTGGCACCCCAACCACTGAGGTAGAAAAACCAAATATGCCAAATAATAAGCTGTTAGAATCTCACACAAAAAACCACATTGAATACCACGATTCAAAAGAACAGGAAAGTTTGTTTCGACTTGACTTACAAGATGAACCAATAGAACCAATAAATGAAAAAGGGCATCAAGAAAACGAAATGTCCAAAAAAATGCAATAATAAAACAAAACTGAGAAAAAAATGACTGAAAAAATTTCAAAAAATGATAAGGAGTGGCAGGTACAACTTTCACCAGAGCAGTTTAGAATATGCAGAAAAAAAGGAACAGAACAAGCATTTAGCGGTAACTATTGGGATACTAAAGAAGCTGGCATATACCATTGCGCATGTTGTGGCAACGAACTGTTTGATTCAAACTCAAAGTTTGATTCTGGCACTGGCTGGCCAAGCTTTTATCAGGCCGTAGGCTCAGAACAAATCGCAACTAAAGAGGACAGCTCTCTCTTCATGAAGAGAACAGAAGTAGTATGCAACAAATGCGACTCGCATCTAGGCCATTTATTTCCTGATGGCCCTCAACCCACCGGATTAAGGTATTGCATCAATTCAGCATCGCTAGAATTAAAAAAAAATAGTTAACCCCTCTTTATTCACACCAGGACCTATACTTAATCTCCTAACTACAAGCCATAAGACAGCTAACTTCTTCAGCAAATTTCACACATCACTACAAGCTCACAATCGAACTAAAGTTCAAAAAAATAGTTTCCGATAAATAGTGAGAAACGCCCTTAGTTATCAACAATATTAATCAAGTAAATTGATAAGGAAAAACTATGGAAGGTTTAAAGTTCGCATCGTATATCTCTAGTAATTGGAACCCTAAAAATAAAAATAGCTGGCCTAAAAAGCATCTTTTGAAATCACTCATAGCATCAATTAGCGGAGCATCCATTCCAGCTATAGTTTTTTATTTCTTGATCTGATTAACAAAAAAATATTATTAAAAACTACGAAGTATTTTCTATTTAAAAAAATATGCATTGGCAGAATTTAAGAAAAAACTAGGGTTTACTTACAACTGCATAATAACTATATCCGTTTATTCAATGTGCTTCGCTCCAGTTTTTTCCCCAACCCATATCGACAACAAGTGGGACAGACAGCCTGCAAGCTCCTTCCATTTCTTTACTTACTAATGACTCAATTTCTTTTTTCTCATGAATAGGACATTCAAAAAGCAATTCATCGTGAATTTGCAAAATCATCTTTGAACTTAATTTTATTTTTTTTAAGCTTCTGGAAAGTCGTATCATAGCAACTTTAATAAGATCTGCCGCACTACCCTGAATTGGAGAATTAATAGCTATTCTTTCAGCACTTTCTCTTACCTGCCTATTATCACTTTTAAGGTCAGGTAAGTATCTTCGACGATTAAACATAGTCAGTGTATATCCACACTCACGAGCCTCAGCGATCGTGTTATTCATAAAATCTTTAACCTTACTGTATAATAAAAAGTACTGGTCAATAAAATTTTTAGCATCGTACCTACTAATATTGAGTTGGCGTGAAAGTCCAAAAGCACTGAGACCATAAATAATGCCGAAGTTCACCGCTTTAGCCATACGTCGTGACTTTTCATCTATTTGGTCAATAGAGCCCCCAAAAATATCTGCTGCTGTTCGTGCATGAACATCCTCACCTTTATCAAAAGCATTTTTTAAAGCTTTATCTTTTGACAAGTGGGCGAGAATTCGCAACTCAATCTGAGAGTAATCAGCAGACAAAAGTATATTATCTCCCTCCGCTGTAAACGCTTTACGGATTTCCCTCCCCATATCAGACCGTATAGGTATGTTTTGAAGATTAGGGTTGCTACTACTCAAACGTCCGGTAGCCGCAATAGTCTGGTTAAAAGAAGTGTGAACTCGTCTCGTATTATAAAATATCTCTCCAGGAAGGGCATCTACATATGTTGTCTTAAGTTTTGCTAACTGGCGATAAGAAACAATCTGCTTAGGAAGTTTATGATCTGTAGCTAACAACTCAAGAACAGACACATCAGTAGAATATCCTGTCTTTGTTTTTTTAACTACCGGTAGCTTTAGTTTTTCAAATAAAATCACAGAAAGTTGTTTAGGAGAATTTATATTGAACTCTTCACCGGCAAGTAAATATATATCCTTTTTTAAATGAAGCAATTCTTTATCTATTTTACTTGAAAGTTCTACAAGGTGTTTCCGGTTTACGTGAACACCATTTAATTCAATTTCAGCAAGGACTTCTAACAATGGTAACTCAATCTCCTTGTACAACTTAAGTGTAGTTCCCTTAAGCTTGGGTCCTAGTTTTTCCTTAAGTCTCCAAGTCATATCAGAGTCCTCGGCAGCGTATTCAGTAGCGCGATCAACTTCAACCTCATCAAAACAAATTTCCTTTTTCCCGGTGCCTACCATCTGTTTATATGTTAAATTTTGGTGTCCAAAATACTCCATCGTAAGATCATCTAACCCATGTCCTCGACTAGATGGATTGAGCAGATAAGAGGCAATCATCGAGTCAAAATCCACACCATCTAAAGCAATACCTTCATTAGCCATAACGATAAGATCATATTTTATGTTGTGGCCACATTTTTTAATGCTCTTATCTTCGAAAATTGGTTTTAATCTTTCACACACCTTTTTAAGTTCTAATTGACCAGGAGCCCCAAGATACCTGTGAGACAGCGGGAGATAACAGGAATCACCACCCCTAAATGAAAATGAAATACCAACGATTCTCGCCCAAACTGGTCGTTTACTTGTGGTTTCTACATCAAACGCGAAAGATTTTTCCTTTACCAAGCGTTTCAAAAGAACATCGAATGATGCTTCAGTCAAGATAGTTTTATAGCCTGAGCGATCAACCTTAAGTGAGTTAGTCACTTCACCTTGAACTCCTTCGAGGAAGGATACAAACTCGAATTCTTCGAACAATTTTTTGAGCTTAGTTTTGTCAACTTTACCAAGCTTCATTAAATCCGAATTGAACTCCAAATCCATTTTAGTATCGATTGTAACAAGCTCACGGCTCATGAAAGCATTTTTCTTGTCACGTTCTAGTTTCTCTTTAACTTTATTCTTTTCGACTTCATCGATCCGTTTGTAAAGAGATTCTATAGAACCAAATTTTTGAATCAATGCAGCTGCTGTTTTTGGACCAACCCCTGCCACCCCTGGGATATGATCACTGGAATCTCCCATCAAACTCATTACCTCTATAACCTTGTCTGGAGTTACACCAAATTTTTCTAAAACATCTTTATCTATGAACTTTTTATTTTTCATAGTATCCAACATATAAACATTAGGTGATATCAACTGCATCATATCTTTATCACCACTCACAATAACTACATCTAACCCTTCTTTTGCTCCCTTTTTAGCCAGCGTTCCAATTATGTCATCAGCTTCAAACCCAGGTCGGCGTATACTTGATAGACCGTATGCTTCGACAATGGGCTCAAAATAAGGAAATTGCTTAGAAAGTTCTTCCGGAGGCGCATCCCGATTAGCCTTGTAATCAGGATATATTTTGTGGCGAAATGTTTTATCTGGACTGTCAAATGCAACGACAAGATAATCTGGTTTTTCGACACGAATTACCTTTTGCAACATATTTATAAATCCGTACAAAGCATTTGTTGGAAATCCTTTGGATGTTGCGAGCTGTTGACGCAAACCAAAAAATGCACGAAAGATGTATGAAGAACCGTCTATTAAGTAAATTTTTTTTGGCTTGGGCATAAGCTAATATTTAATCAAATATTTAAACCAACAAATATCAAACAAAATAATAAAATTAAACTCATGAATTCAGTAACTTGAATTGCCGAGTTAATAGAGTTGTGCTACTATAAAAAACATTTGACCAAATTCCTAAGAGCTTTTAAACATAAATAGTTAAAGAATATTATGAACAACTACAAGGGTATATTGAAAAGAAGAGAAATTCAAGATCGCGCAATTTTAAAAACAGCAAAATACGTCTTAAAAGTTGAAAGCGATGCAGTGGCCGCCCTAGCTAAACGTCTTGGAGTGGATTTTCCAAAAATCGTCCACGCATTGAGCAGCGAGGGAATGGAGAGATTGGTCGTTACGGGAATGGGGAAATCAGGATTAATTGGTCAAAAAATTGCGGCATCTATGTCGAGCGTCGGATTAACTGCTATTTACATGCACGCGGCAGAGGCAATTCATGGTGACCTAGGACTGATTTCTAAAAATGATATTATCATTGCTTTATCTAATAGCGGGGAAACTGAGGAAATAATTAAACTTCTCCCTGCTCTTAAACGTCTTAATTGCACACTTATAGCTATCACAGGAAATGTTAAGTCGACATTAGCCATACGTAGTAACTTTGTTCTTGATGTTGGTGTTAAAAAGGAAGCCGGAGGAAATGGTCTTCTTCCCACCTCAAGTACCACAGCAATGCTAGCTATGGGAGATGCTCTCGTGGTTGCATACCTTGAGCTAAATGGGTTCAAAGATGACGTTTTTGCACGAAATCACCCAGGAGGGAGTATTGGAAGAAAATTGCTGACTACCATTGGAGATGTAATGCACACAGGGGATCAAATTCCCATCGTTTACGAAAACTCCAATCTCTCTACCGTCATTTCAGAAATGACTCAAAAACGATTAGGTGTCACTCTGATTGTAGACAAAAAGAAGCACCTTAAAGGAATTATCACCGATGGTGATCTTCGGCGAATGATTGAACAGAAAAAAGATGTGTCAAAAATTTGCGCACGGGATCTTTCTAATAGTTTTCCAAAATACTTAGAACAAACTAACTTAGCAACAGAAGCAGTACAACTCATGGACAAGCATTCAATCACTTCATTAGTTGTCAGTAAAAATGGGCAAAAGGTTGATGGGCTAATTCACCTCCATGATCTCTTAAAAGCTGGAATTATTTAAAGTTAAAAAATTTAGAACAAAAACTTCTATCTAAACGCTATAGTATTATGCAAAAAATAATTACTTTTTTCGCCACCGAGTAAAACCTATGACTGGCAGTGACCTTAGAAAAAAATTTTTGAAGTACTTTGAAGACAAAAAACATATTCAAGTAAAAAGTTACTCTCTCGTCCCACACAATGACCCTAGCCTATTGTTTACCAATGCAGGAATGGTCCAATTCAAAAATATTTTTTTAGGACAAGAAATACACGCCTACAAAAAAGCGGTCTCGGTGCAAAAATGCGTACGCGCTGGTGGAAAACACAACGACTTAGAAATGGTTGGTCGAACTGCAAGGCATCATACCTTTTTTGAAATGCTTGGAAATTTTTCATTCGGAGATTATTTTAAAAATGATGCAATAAAATATGGGTGGGACTTTCTAACAAACGTAGTCGGATTACCTAAAGA
>JABGTQ010000146.1 GCA_018647025.1 Nitrospina sp.
ATCTGTGATGTGAATTCAACATGCAGAAAGGATTCATTGTTGTTTATTATTTGTGATCGAGGAATCGATTTAACAATTTTAATTAATTTATTTTTAGCTTCCTGTAAAGAACTCTTATAGGTTAATGGAGAAACCTTATGTGACGTGACATCACTTTTTGTAGAAACACAGTTTGGTTTATCTGGGCAATCGACAAATTGCCCAATTGAATCAGGTCTGGTTCCTGCACAACTGGTTAATAAAATAAAAATTAAACAGATTATAATTTTTGAGATCGACTCTAGTAAAGGGGGCAAATTAAACTCTCCAATTATTTAATTATTTTTTTAAAATACTTAGTGAGAAGTAACGGTTAGGAATTTCTATATCAAATTTTATTTCATCAAATTTGTAAGTCGTTTTAGTGTTTTCTTTCAAAAGGTCTTTAAAAATCATAGTTCTAGGGAAATTACGTCCGCTAATTATTTCATAATCCTTAAAAAGTACCCTTTTAAGAAGCTTTCCACTTTTAGCGAAGCGTTCTTCTTTTAGAATCGTTTTATTTTCTGGGTTTATCCATGCTTTCCGAGTTTGATAAGTTGTTTTTTTATCTAGGGCGGTTAAATTTAATACTGCACATTTAATATCTTCTATGTTTGTAAAATTTTCAAAAGTTGCAGTATATGATTTACTTAGTTTGTGATCTTCCATCATATCTTCATACGATAGATCACTTCCCATCAATGACTGCCTAAGTAAATGTCCTGCTATGAGAATTTTACGGTCAGTTCGCGGAGTGTACATCCAAAGTTTTTTTCTTGTTTTAAGCATCTTGGTGCCTTTTTCGCGAGCAGGTGATTTGTACTCAGTATAAGAACGTTCAATTCCTTCCATCCACGAGTCTTGAGTAAGAGTTCTTTCCTTGCGACCATTGTCTATGATAAGGCGACCACTAATAAATTTAGTATTAGACCAAAGATTGTCATCAACTTGTTTAAGAAGTTTTTGTGCATCAATGATCTCTGCTGCTAATATTAATGCAGGGTTTGATGTAAGACAAAAAAATAAAAAAATAAATATGACTATTTTATATATAATGCCCATCAATTAACCAGCCTCTAGTTCACGAAACAAGTTGGATTCGGAGCGTTTAAAAATTGCTAGACTGGCTACTAGCGTGCCTACAACACTAGCAAAAATACCGGGTACGATTCCTTGTACAAACCCTCCCAACGTAACACGAGCTCTTACTACATCATTAATCATTAATCCAGATTTAGCAAATGTATCACCCATATTTAAGCCCACTTCCTGAAGGTACCAGGTAAATGACCCTCCAAAAATACAACCAACTAAAGATCCAAGAATACCAATAAATAAGCCCTCAATACCGAGAGTTAATATCAATTTCCAATGAGACTCTCCAAATGCGAGCCTTAGACCCATTTCACCATAGCGATGAATTCCGCTAAGAACTCCTGCATTCCAAAGAACAAGAATCATTAAAAAGGTAAAAATACCAACCACAGAACTCTTTATAATTGTAAACGTTGTGACCATTGATTTCATATTTTGCTGGTCTAGTATGCTAATAGCAATCGGTTGATCGTCTTTAGCCCAGTCTTTAGGAGGGTTTTTCATCCAAGTATTTAATTTAGAATTAATATTCTTCTTTGCTATACGATAGTAATCAAAACTTAAAAAAGAGGGGAGATAACCTAGCCAATCGGTAACCATGTTCTCCATGTAGAATGTACTTTGAGCATCAGTTAGATCAATCAAGACCATTTTTTTATCCATAGCCGTAATTCCAAACTTTACAAGTCCAACGACTACATAGTTATCAGCAACCAAACCACCATCAAAAGATTGTCCGATTACAGTGACCAATTGACCTAAATCAACTTCCAAATCATTTGCTAATGAACTGCCCATCAACATTTCATTGAAATGCCGAGGTAACTGTCCTTTTACGAGTGACTTATCCAATTGAAGGCGTCGAACTTCTGAAGAATTTGGAGATTTAAGATCCAGTGCCATTCCTACTACTGGTGTTTGGGATTTAGTATCTCCATTTGCATTAGGGACATCAATAAGAGCACCCCAGCGAATTCTAGGTGACCATTCAATTTTAGGTGATGAATTTTTCTCGAGCCATAATCTCGTTTGTTTCTGAGCAGCTAAAGCACGATCAAGTGGATGAAGATGTTCTTCATCATAAAAGGGTTTATTAACTAATCTCAAATGACCAGCATTAAGCTTTGCCGTCATATCAATCATTCCCATGAAAACGCCTTCCATAAAACCAACCAACGAAACAACAAGAGCTACACCAATAGTTACGACAGAAAATGGAAAAAGGAATCTGGATTTGTCGCGCAGAATACCGCGAAATAAAAACAAAATCATTTTATCGCCCTTCCTCGAAGTGCCATTGTTGGATCAAGTCGAGTAATTTTTTTAACTGGAAACCAAGAGGAGGCTACAATTAAAATAAAGACAATGATCAGAGAGTAGATAATTTCCATTGGTTGATAATCCGGATAAATAGTTTCTCTAATGGGTAAAGTAGATTCGCTTAGATGGGATACATCAAAACCTACTCCTTGGAACCAAATAAAAAAAGGCAACCCTAAAAGAAGAGCAACAACGAGGGCCCATATAGCAGCAAGACAACCTTCCAAAGTGAATATACGTACAATCCTTTGTGAATCCATTCCTAGGGCCATAAGTGTTCCAATTTCTTTTTGTCTTTTAAAGATATTCAACATTTGTGTATTGAACACACTGATGCAAACTAAAGTCATCAATATAGCCCACAAAATTTTAGAGTTCATTCTGTCTTGGCGCCATAGAGCAAGGAGGTCCGACATTAAAAATTCAACTGGTTGAAATTCAAATTCTGAAATTAGCCCGATATAATGTTTAACAGCAACCCAGCTCACCTCATTTTTTCTATCGGTCATAAGTCTTAGATGGTCTAAGCGTAACCACACAACTCCTTCATCAACACGGGGATTAAGTATATCTCCGACATCAATAATTATGATGTCCTTCGCATCAACTGCACCAGATCGATCCCGCCACTTTAGAGTTAGGGTATCTCCTTTATGAAGGTGAGCTTTTTTTGCCATTTTTGCTCCAACTACTACAGGAATTAAATCATCAAAGTTTGCAGAAAAAGTTTTTAAATTATCCAGGGGTAATTGTAAAAGAGATTGTTCCATAGAAATTCCACGAATTTGTACTGGGTAAAGGCGCCTATTTGGATACAATTGCCCCTGCACTACAAGTACTTCAGCTTTATCTTTGTTATGAAGGCGGAGCAAAGTGTCAGGAACTTTTACAGTATAATCTTCCCACTTTGAGGGGGAAAGAATATCGAAACCTGGAGCACGATAATGTCCTCCACCAATATCTGTATTTATTACATTTCTGGTAGCTTGGGCCTGAAAACCATTGAGCAAGGAAAGCATAAATATTAACGCGATGATAGAAAGAGCTGTAACTAAAACATTAAGAGATGCTCTTAATCCTTGCCGAGAAAAATTCTTTTTTGCGATACTCCAATTCATATATTAAGTATTAAACTCTGGTTATTGTTTGTCAGAAATAATTTCTCCATCTTCTAGCCCGACTTCACGGCGGACATAGCGTGTTACTTTTTCATCATGGGTAGAAAAAACTACTGCTGCTTTATATTGTTCATTTAAATCACTCATTAACTCAAGAATTTGTAAAGAATTTTTAGAATCAAGGTTGGCAGTTGGTTCATCAGCAAGAATTAAAAGAGGATCTTTAACTAAGGCTCTTGCAATTGCAACACGTTGGCATTGCCCTCCAGATAGCTGAGAAGGCTTTTTTTTAATCTGATCGCTTAATCCAACCTTGCTTACTATATTCATCACTCGTTCTCTAGCATCTTTTTCTTTGGAACCATTTAACAAAAGTGGAAATAAAACATTTTCGTAAACAGAGTAAACAGGTAATAAATTGTAGGTTTGAAAAATGAATCCTATATTTTCACGTCGATACTTAGCCATTTGAATACGATTCATAGAGGATAATTTTGTATGTTTAAAAAAAATATCACCAGTTGTAGGAACATCTAAACCACCGATAAGGTTTAATAGAGTAGTCTTTCCAGATCCAGATGGACCAACAAAAGACATAAATGCTCCACTTTCAATTTGAAGGTTGATACCGTTTAGTGCGGTAAAGTTTTCTTCCCCGACTCTAAAAACCTTAGTTATTTCTTTTAGGGTAATCAGTTTGTCATGCATAGTTGATATGAATTAAAAATAATTTGCTACAGTTAAACCTATGGACGATTCGGTACCACTGAAAGAATTTGTCCGTTGGTATAATCTTCCATTTGTTTTGTTCCCATTAATATCACCTCCAATTTTTCCATGAAAATAGAGGAATAGATCGTCAGTAACAGAATATTCTATTTGAGGTATTATTTGAAAGCTCTTATCAAGAAAATCATAGAGGCTGTATATCTGCCATTTGATTTCAATGTCGATCGGTTGGTCCATGGAAAATCCAATATGATGGTAGGTTCTTTGACCTTTTAGATCCGACGTCGAGAATTCTTTTTGCTGAGTAGATAAAAAATATTCCATTAAAATATGAAGACCTTTCCCAATTTCAAAAGTATAGTCGGTGCCAAAAACTGTATCGAACTGAACAGGAGAAGAGGGTTCCATTTCAATATCAAGACGACTCTCATTCCAAAAACCTACTTCACGTTCGCCTTTTATATGATACCCCATCTGGATCATTTCACGTTCATATCCAGAAAAATCCTCCAAATCAGATTTTGGGTGATACTGAAAGACAACACCAGTTTCAAATTCTCCTAACAAGAGGTCTGCGCGTATTCCAGAGATCAAAGCAGTTCCTATTTTTGCGGGAACCAACCAAGTCTCAAGAAGGGAAACATCGGATAAAAACCATGTAGCTCGAAAACTATCAACTCCGAGTGATTCGGGTACGACACCTGAAACATCGCGAGTTTCAAATAATCCTAATGGTTGAAAAATAACACCATCACCAAATAAGATCTCCTGACGCCCTACGCGAAATTGAAAAAAATCATTGCTAAGACGAAGCCAAGTTCGAGGAAGGTAAATATCTTCCTCAGGTCTGAGATTTGATTGGACGCTTGGACCATCTATCAAATTTAAAGCGGTTTCAATTTCATAATCTAAAGTCCATTCGTCTTTTTTTAAAATATTACCATCGAATTCTAGATGTACATGTAGCTCACTATCAAAATCTTTATGTGAGGGCGGTGAATCAAAAATATATTGGCTGCCAGTTGCGATATGTCCATCGAAGTCCATGTCAAAAGCCCAAACATGACTATTAGGAATAAAAATTATGAAAAAGAGAATAAAGAAGGTCATTACGGGTTTAGTTGTATCTTTATAAGATAAACATATCCTAATTAGATAAACTGTCGTATAAAAAACGATTTATTTTTTAAATAAAATGAAAAACTACTGGGGATTGCAATAAGTTATTTTATAATCCATTTCTTAACTTTTGGAATAAAAAATAAAGTCAAAGCAACACAAGGAATAAG
>JABGTQ010000147.1 GCA_018647025.1 Nitrospina sp.
AAGAAGCAAGAACTTGCACATCTAATGCTGCTATAATTTGTGGTATATCCTCTCTATGCCCAAGGAGGACTACTTTATCCTCTAAGCCTGCCACTCTAACTTTATCTTGTATTTCTTTAAAACCTGGACCGTCACCAACTATTACGAATCTAGCTTTAGGGATCTCTTTCAAGATAAAAGGAATCGCTTCAAGAAAATAGTTATGCCCTTTCCAACCTCTTATGACTCCAATTTTACCCACAAGAAACTCGTCTACTTCAATCATTAATTCATCACGAATTTTTTCTCCAGAAACTCCTGAGTTAAATTTACTTAGATCAACTCCGGCGGAAATAGAAATAACTTTTTTTGAATCAACACAGCGAATCTGCTTTACAACATCTGAAATCATATTCCCACTAGTGAGAATTCGCTGAGGTATGTAGGAATATAAAAGATGATTTGGGAAATAGTCATTCACAGGCAAAGAAACATGCCGAGTGCGAATAACTGGGACGCCTAAAAACTTCCCGGCTACACCACCTAACCAACTGTCAATAGAACTATGAGTATGGATGACATCAATATTATTCTTCGAGATATAACTATACAAGTTAATTAAAACTTTAAGACTCAAGGCACTCTTCATTGGTATTGCGAGAAGCTGAAATCGTATGTTGGAAATAGATTTAGCGCGGGCCTCTAGAGGGCTACCAGAGCGACATACTAAGGAAACTCTATGCCCTCTTTCAAGAAGCAATTGGGTTTCCTGTAAAACCCTAATCTCCTGACCACCCCAACCTGCGGCAGCTTCTGTGTGAAGTATATGAAGCAATTTCAAGGTAGGAACTCAAAACAAACTTAGTAAAAAATATTTAAGAGCAATGGGAATACAATCTACCATACCACTTTGAGCAAGTCGAACTACAAAGCTATCTTTATCCTTAATATTTTAAAAATTTAATTTAATTCTTTAAAAGCCTTGTAAACTTCATCTATCGAAATAGATTCTGGAGGATCAAAAGCATTATGCGAAACTACCTTGGCAAATGGAGAACGTGCGCCAGCACACTCGACTGGATATCCTAGATGAACAGATATCATCTTAACATCAAAACAAGAAGCAATATGTGTCAACCCATTATCCAAGCCAAGATAAAAGCTTGACCTACTGATAACCGCAGCTGAAGGCCCTAAAGGGTAACCTTTTAAAGGAATTGTTCCGTCATATTGGTTAGGATTGTCTTTAGATACCATCGTAATAATTTTAAAATTATAATTATCTCTGATTTTATGAATAAGGGATAGAAACCTTTCATAAGGCCATTCCTTCATGTTTTTTTTTGAACGAGTTTCCGGTGAAAGCACTAAAATTTTATCCTTTTCTGAAATTCCCAGTTCAAGAATTTTTTTATCCGCTTCATAAAAATCATTTTCATTTAAATGAAAAGTGGGTCTTTGCTGTTCCAAAACCACACCACATTTTTCAGCATAAATATCCATAAGATGTTTTTTTTGTTTCCACCAGTCCAAAGTCCCATTATCTAAGAGGAATACCAGGTCATGATCTTTATATTTCTGTCGGTAAATCTTTCTGCGGGCTCTCTTTTTCCAAGTATTGTAAAAAAAGGGAGTTTCAAAGTGGTCGATATTAGGATCATTTTTAATAGTATTAAAAAAAATACCATCTCCAACTCCAAAATTAATTTTAGCCGATGGATATCTCTTTTTTAAGGCTGCGACAGAAGGAGTTGCTAAAACTAAATCGCCTACACCACCGATCAATCCAATAAAAATCGATTTTGGGTTTGCACATAAATGGGGAAACCCCAACCATCTTTTTAGTAGCACAGGTATCATTATATAAATTTGAATTTTTCTTAGATCTAGAATAAAAAAAACTTTAAGAAATAATAATTTTTATTTGAATGTTTAAACCGTTACTGGTTAGCTCAGGCGTTTGTTAGAGTAGAGATAGTTTTGGATATAATCAGTGATTGCCACTTCCAATGAAGTTATCGGTTTAGAATATCCTGCATTTCGAATTTTATTTATTTTTGCGCAGGTTCGATATTGAAACTGGTCACGGATTGACACTGGCATATCGATATATTCAACAGCAACCTCTCTATCCATTGCTTTAAAAACAGCTTCTGAAAGATCATTCCAAGTTCGAGTTACTCCAGTACCAGCATTAAATATTCCACTAATTGTAGAGTGGTCTAGAAAAAAGAGTGTCATCTCGACAGCATCTTTAACATACAAAAAATCTCGCTCCTGATCGCCGTCAGCATAACTGGGGTTATAGGATTTGAACAAACGAATCTTTCCGCTATCTAAGACCTGAAGGTAGCCTCTACGAACCATACTTTGCATTTCTTTTTTGTGATACTCACCGGGGCCAAAAACATTAAAAAACTTTAAGCCAACAATTTGATCAAGTGCTCCCTGCTGTTTTGCCCAAAGATCAAAGTTTTGCTTACTATGTCCGTATAAATTAAGGGGGCTTAAGGTTTCAAAGTCGACTTCATCAGAGAAGCCTTTTGAACCATTACCATAAGTAGCAGCGCTAGAAGCATAGATGAATCGAAGACCTTTATTAATAGCATAGGTTGCTAATAATTTGGTGTAATCATAGTTATTCTTGGTTAGAAAGAGTTCGTCACTTTCAATAGTTGATGAACATCCTCCCATGTGAATAATTGCATCTACAGTCCACGGCAAGTTTGAGTTTATAATATAATTTAAAAAGCTCTCTTTACTCTCTAATGCATAATAATGAAGTGATGCAATATTTTTTTCTTTCTCTGGATGAGCTATCTCGTCCACTAAAATAATATCAATTATACCTCGTTTATTTAATGCCCAAATAACAGCACTTCCTATACATCCTGCCCCGCCTGTCACAACAATCATATTTTTTTAACCGATATTAAATTTATATCACGCTAACAAATAAGCGACCTCCAAAAAACTAATAACTTTTAAAATATTTAATTAGCACATTGAGGCCTATTCAGTTGTAAAAATTATTTAATTTAAGTTTTTATATTTAGATTTTTTTTAAAAAAACCAACTAACTGATCACAACTTTTATCCCAATTAAATTCAGATATTTTTTTACATCCATTTTTAGAAATTATTTCTAATAACTTTTTATCATCTAGCAATCGAATGATATTTTTATATAGACCCTCTATATTTCGTGGCGGTGAAACTAATGCGGTTTCCTCATTAATAGCATAATCTAGGCAACCACCAGTGTCTGATGTTACCAATGCACATTGACAGGCCATTGCCTCCATTGAAGGTAAACCAAGGCCTTCATACCAACTCGGACACAGAAAGATATCACAAGATGTGTATATTTTTCGCAATCGATCTCGAGTTGGACTATAGTGATATTCAAATTCAAACCCTGCATTATCGAATAATGACCGAGGGTCATCCAATTTTTCCCCAAACACAACCAACTCAATTTCTCTTCCTTGATCTATGATTTTTTGTATTACCTTAATGCCTTCAGCATATCCTTTCCAATTATAATCGTGATGTAACATAGCAATACGAGGTATTGAGTTCCATTTTTTTTTCTCACAAAAAAATACTTTTTGGTCAACTGGCACAACTAACACGTCAGCTTTTTTTTTATGATTTTTAATTAGAGTTTTTTTAAGCCAAGTTGAACAGGTAAGCATTTCGCAAGAAAGGTCATACGTTTTAAGAGCTCGTTTTGGATTGCGAGTCCACAAACTTTCGTAATGCAAAATAAAGTAGAACAATGCTCCTTTTTTAAGTGGAAGTGTAGCGGCAAATTCAGCATTCTGCCAAGCACTTGCTACTAAAATATCTGAATCGGGCAGAGAGCATTTTTTAGATTCTAGAAAAGTTTCGATGGGAAGGTTATTATCCATCCATTCAATCGTCTCAGGAAGAAGGCTTTTCAATTCATGATTGCGCATGACCTGCTTTTCAATGAACTGATACCACTTTGGGGACTTGCGTGGGACCAAAACTCTTACTTCGTGGCCTATTCTATTTAAACGATTAGCGTATTCCAAGAGTGCTTTTACTCCTCCGCTAAGTCGTATATGTGGTAAAAGAAAATTGATTTTCATATTCAGAAACCAATACTACTTACTCTTAGTATCCTAAGCTAGAAAAACACATAGTCTCTTAAGCTTTTAGAATTATTAAAAAAAAATCTAATCTTGATAATATAGAAAGATATTTATTTAGCATTAAATAAAGGTATGGTTGATTTCAAGAAAACATTAGAAATGTTATTTATAACATCAATTCTCACCTTTGTGAGATAATTTAAAATTGATATAACCTTATTAATTTCAGTTAATTATTGTGGAAAATTTATACTCAAAAAAACATCTCGCAGCAGTAGTTTCCTTTCAAGAACCTTTAGATAAACTTCGCTCCTGCTTAAAAAGCCTTAGTAGCTGGGTACCAGAAGTTATAGTAGTTGTTAGAGATAATGAAAATTCTGCAAAACGAATTATCGAAGAATTTAAAATGTCTATTTGCATTCATTCTGTTACTTCAACTTCTGCTCAATGGGAATGTGGTTTGGCTCAGACTAATTCCTCTTGGGTCTTACTGGTAAATTCTAATGAAATTATTACTGGTCAATTACGTAAATCAATCGTTGAAAAAACAAAAGTTTGTCTCGACAACCCATGTAAATTCGCCTTGTCGCCGACCATTATTTTTCTTAAAAAAAGATTAAAATATTCACTCGACTGGCATGACTCCCAGCCATCATATTTGACTTATCTTTCAAAAAACGTATCCACGATCCAAACATTAAAAACAAATAATTTCTTATTTGAAGGTGAACTAATAAGACATAACGAAGACACTCTTGCTGATTGTACAAACGCCGTTATAAATAAAGCCAATAAACGGGCTGAATATTTGGGAAAAGTACTTACTAAGTCTAATGCCTACTTTCTTTTTGTTGCTGGTTTGGTTTCTTCCATGAAAATATTTACCCTGAATTTCTTTTTAAGAAAAGGATTTAAGGAAGGTTTTGAGGGAATTGTTTTTTCGGTATGTGATGCTCATGCAGAATTACTAGGCTACTTACGTTATTACGAGGCATATATTAAAGAGGGGGGAGGACTAAGAGACAATTTGTCATCTCTTAAGAAAATTCTTGTGATAAAACTACGTGATATTGGAGACAATATATTATGCACGCCGCTCATTCATAACTTAAAATACCACCTACCGGAAACTTCTATTTCAGTTTTAACATGGTCTTACTCTCAAGCCGTATTTGAAAATAATCCTCACATTGATCAATTATTTGGTCTTACAAAAGAAAACCCGCTTAAAGGCATCAAAAAAACTCTCAATCAAATCAATTTTGCTAACTTTGATTTAGTAATTAGCACCCATAGCGGAAGCGTTGCCTCTAACTTGTTATCAAAAATAAAAACTAAGTACCGTGTTAACAATTTCTATCAAGGTAGAAATAAATCTTATAATCTAATAACTCAAGAATCTGATTATTATCGTTCCGCTATTGAAAGAGACCTTGATTGCCTGAGAACTTTAGGGCTTGAATCATTTGACATAAAAACAAAACTTTTTCTTACCGACAGTGAAATTCTTGCAGCAAAACATACTTTGATAGCTAAAGGCTTAAACCATAACAAAAAAAAGATCCTTGTACACCCTACAGCAGCAGTTTCAATTCGTGAGTGGCCTCTCACAAAATTCAATCAATTAATTATAAAGTTAAACCAAAGAAAAGATATTCAAATAGTTGTAATATGCACTGAATCTGAATATTCGAGAGTTAAAACTTTACTAGAGGACATACCTGATTTAATAATATTCTACCAAATTACAGTTCGTCAGATGATGGCAATCATCCATCAATGTGATCTTGTTATCGATAATGATTCATCTCCTAGCCACATAGCAACAGCTCTGGGCATTCCAACAATTGTTTTATTTAGCCAAGCCATACTAGAAATATTCCGCCCGTACGATTATGATAACGATCAACACTTTGTTTTCTACAATGATGTGGATTGCAGAGAATGTGGATTAACTTATTGCTCGAACCGCATATGTCTTGATTTTTCAGTAGATGAAGTCTTTTCTAAAGCTATAGAAATGCTTCCTTTATCTAATCACTAGGGATTAGATAGTTTATATTAAATTTTTAACAACATAAATTAGAGCAAACTTAATGATTTAAATTACTTTAAAGATTCATGTTGGGCTGATCAATTGCTATAATCTTATCGACTTGATAATATTTCGTGTAGAAAAAATTATCTCTATATTGCCTCTCATTTTTTTACTCTTTATCTCTATTAATAATTTTTTTTGGATTACAGTACCTCTTATTAGATATGGCTATTTCAAGACAATTTCTTTATTAATCAGTAAGAATCCATTATCGGAAACGTGCTACAAAATTTTATTTAAGGTATTTAAATCATGTTTAATTTAAACCAGAGTATCAATCGAATTTTCATCAAACTCAGCTACCGCTTTGGTTTTTCTAAACTTTTATCCATGCCCAAAATGCTGGCCCTTGACCCGACCAACCTTTGCGACCTTAAATGTCCTTTATGTCCAACAGGACTCCGAGATAAAACAATAGAGCGCGGATCAATTAAGCTAGAACAATTTAAAACAATAATTGATCGCTTAGCAAAGCACCTCCAGTCCATAAATCTTTATAGCTGGGGAGAACCTCTTCTACATAAATCCTTAGTAGACATGATCCGCCACACTGCAATAAGCCATAAAATACGAACTATTACTAGTGTTCATCTCGGTAATTTAAGCGACGAACAGGTTGAAGGGCTTGCGACATCAAGATTGGATAAGCTTATTGTATCTGTAGATGGGGCAACGCAAGAGGTTTACGAAAAATACCGTGTGGGAGGAAATATTGAAAAGGTTTTCACCAATATGAGGCGCCTCATGGAGGCAAAAAAACGACATAATTCCAACCTAAATATCGTCTGGAATTTTCTAGTTATGAAGCAAAATGAACATCAAATGGACATGGCTCGAGATCTTGCAAAGGAAATTGGTGTTGATATAACTTTTAGCATTATGAGAACTAATCTCAAGGATGATATTCTTGGAAAGGTCGAAGACAATATCAAAAATGATTCTGAATGGATTCCCGAAAATGCAGACTTCAACCCTTATGATTTGGAACAAAAAAAACAAAAAAATCCCATTAAATTTTGTAAAAGACCCTGGATGGAAACATTTATTAACTGGAATGGTGATGTCTTTCCTTGTGGGTGCGTAGCAACTGAAAGCAAATATGCTATGGGAAATGCATTTGAAACCGATTTTAAAGACATATGGAATGGGGAGAAATACATTGCTGCTCGAAAAGAACTTTTAGACCAACCTAATGATATTGAAACTATTTGCCACCTTTGCAAAGCAAATGGTTATTACACACCATAACTTTAAGCCATCATTAACCTAAGAGATGATTTTGTTTTAAAATTTTATTTACCTTTGGGACAAATGTCTATGGAAGAGATACTATTCCCTTTATAAAACGATTCAATATATCACCAGAGACACACCACTTGTTGATATTATTTGGTTTGGTGTTTGGAGGTGGTAGTTCTATCCTAGCTGCTCTAACTCTAATTAAAAATCAACAAACATATAGAAAGTAAATGTTTTAAGTCACAATTCCAAATATGGTCCCACAACAAATTCCTTTGCTACGTTTTTACACAGATCTAATGCAACCTACCAAGAACTAATTTATCTTTACCCAAAGATAACTTCACAAGGTGTAATTATAATTTATGATTGTGTGCATTCCAAAGGTTCTCAAGTTAAGTCGAATTGCAATTGAAGTTGATGGTTTGTCTTTCCCGGCAATTGCAGCTCTCGCCACACATTACAAAGTTGAATATAAGCTTGTTCATAGAAAAATCAGAACATATCTATTTTGGAATGATCAATGACGAATTTTTTCCCAATTTTTATTCTTTCATGGAGAGAACTAGAATATCCCCATAGCTGGAAACTATTTATTTCTGTTGAAATATTTGCCATAGGAACTTCAATAGACCACGGAACTTCTAAAAATCCAGCTTTAATACTGCTTAAAGTATCAGAAACGGAAACGGCTAAAATAGTCTCTTGATTAGCGGGAGTAATATAAACGCCATCAATTGCGTAAATATTTTTCAAAGTCAATACACCATTTAAATCAATAAAGCCTCTATAATTATCAAATATAGGAGTCTCAATACTTCTTGTTATATCTAAGGTAGAAACCCGGGTTTCTGTTATTCCCCCTGGGAACCATTTCCAAAACCAGTGACTTCCAATCAATTTGTAAGGCCTGTAGTTCTGGTAAATAAATTGATAAATTTCGGGCTGCGTATTTGTTGTGTAAAAAGATTTATTGCCATTATAATTAGAAAATAAAATAATTTCCGGTTGTTTTTCGCGCAAAGCGTCAACAACTTCGTAAGGGGCTGACTTACCTATAGTATGAAACGTTAAATGATGTCTTGAACAACTGGGTTTTTTGAAATAATAGTACCAGATTCCCTCAGACGTTAAAGTATAAAAACACTCCATATCTTGAATTTCAGGGCGCATCTTTTCGACCGCCTCAAGATAGTTGTACTGTTTAGGCTTTCCCTGCTTAGCTAGCAGCTCGTCGTCAGTTGTTGATATATATTTCCAGTAAGGCTTGATGTGTCGGAAAGCATCCCTAGGGTGAGTATTGATAAAAAGAAAAAAAACAAGGACAAGAACCCATGTTTTTTTATGGATTGTATAGGATTGAACTATAAGACGCCTGAATTCTTTTAGTTTGTCAAGCCAGCCTCCAATCAGAACGAATAATAAAAACAAACTCCAAGGGGCTATTGTTCTAAAATGTAATTTGTCACTGTTATCCATAGCTATTTTTGAAGTCATGAGACTCAACGCTAAAAGAAATATCACGTGAATATTTCTATGAATGAAGTCTTTAAAGTTTTTAGATGATCTAAAGTTAATACTAAGTTGGGTTCCACAAAGAATCAAAATACCTATCACAACTTGAATAATCCAAAGATAATGTTCACTAGCATCACTAACAAAAGGTTTGGAAAATGAAGGGGGATAGAATTTAACCCAGTATAAAAACATCTTTCCTAGCGCCAACAACTGCCACCAACCCAATATCAAATACAAAATAGCGCCTGAAGAAATAACTCCCAGTGAGGAACCAAGTAAAAAAAACTTTTTTCGTTCATGAAATATAAACAAAAATGCGGTAAGGACAAAAACAGCACTGAATAGTAGTCCATACTTAACGGAATACAAAAGTCCCAATGGTATTGACAGGCCTATAATAAAAGATGTAGTAAAAAAAAATTGAGAAGATTCCGTACAGGTGAGTTTTCTTAAAAAATGAAGAACAAAGCCCAGCTGTAAAACCATAAAACCTTGTTGATAATCCAATGCGAGGAATGATGAATTAGTAGCAACGAACACTATGCTAAATAGAATAAATTTTACTTTAAAAAAAAAATTATTTTCTTTTTCGGTTGTAAAATGAACTATTTCCCAAATCACCCAAATTGATCCAAGCCAAGAGAGAAGGCGTTCCAAGGTGTGTAAAATTCTGTACCCCATCACTGCATGATTTTCTGGGGCAATCAAATAGGCTATATAAGGGCTCAAAACCTCGAGAAAATAACCGTGTTCGATAAATAGTCCACTTAGAGGCACATCATTATTTAGGTAAGAATAAAGGAAACCTATCTTTTCACCCTCATGGTAAGGATCAAACGGACCCCCAAACGAACTTTTAGTTTCTATCAGATTACGAAAAAATGCCCCTTCCATCAGATTGAAAATCCAAAACAATACTAGCGTGACAATAAGAACCTTTTCAGGGTTTTCAATTACAGCATAAAAAGCTTTTTTAACTAGTCCCGCAATTCTATCGAAAAAATTGTTAATTATTTTGAAGTCTGCACGGTAAAGAAAAACCGCAGAAATGGCTGGAATGATAAATAAAATGAAGAACTGGAGGTAATTCAACCTTGAGTATTCGTATACATACTGTACCCCATAAAGTCGAGATGATGGGTTGGTATATAAAACTAAAATTTTTGCTATTAAAGAAAAAAACACTAACCCTAACAAGAAAGTCATTACACGCTTGGCAACCATTCATTACCTCTTTTTTATTTAAATGTTTTTCGAATCGAAAAATAATACTAGGCTCACAAAAAAAACTGCCAAGATTACTGATAATATTTTTTGTGTTAAAAACTGCTATATAAGTATATAGGATTTTTCTCAGACAACATTTATCTAGCGAAACCCGGGCGGCAATCCAGCAAGATTTTAACATCAAATTTACCGAAAATTAAAGTAGAGTTTAAGCTGCCCCACAGCAATTTCTTGCTCAAAGAAAAGTACTTTATCTACCTAAGAATGTTCACAAACCAGATCATATAACGGTCTCTCCTCCAGGACTAAGGGGGGTAAATGTTATTTTTCTGTTTAAACATACATAAATTTAAGGTAATATTAGTCCTTTTTTCAAACAAATCGATTTAATTTTTCCTCGGACACCTTTTAAAGTTAATTCATGCCCAAACAAAACTCTAAAGTAGTTATCTTTATTCCTGCTTACAATACGGCTAAGATTTTACCTAAAACATTTCACGATCTACCTAAAGAGGGGATCATGGAAATTATTATGGTTGATGATGGTAGCAGCGACAATACGGTTCAGGTTGCAGAAGACTTAGGAATTAAAGTAGTTAGGCATCAAAAAAATCGTGGCTATGGTGGTGCTCAGAAAACAGGTTACAAAGCTGCCCTAGAATATGGGGCAGATATCGTTGTTATGGTTCATTCCGATTATCAATATGACCCGAAAATGACATTGGAAGCTATTGAGCTCATTTCGTCTGGAAAAGCTGAGGCTGTTACTGGTACTCGATTTACCCCTGGGTATAATGCTATGGAAGATGGGATGCCGATCTGGAAATATTACCCAAATCGTTTTTTAACCAAGTTAGAAAATCTGGCGCTGGGTACCAATATTTCTGATTTTCATAACGGTTTTAGAGCTTACTCTAGTAAAGTTTTGAGAGCGGTTCCTTTTGAGAATTTCAGCGAAACATTTGCTTTTGATTCTGACATTTTAGTCCAAATTGCCTTACGTAAATTTACAGTAGCCGAGATTTTCCGTAGCGCTCGTTACCTGCAAGAAAACTCACAGATGTCTTTTAAAAAAGGAATTGAATATGGTTTAAGTATTCTCTACCTAATTGCTCAGTTTAAGCTTCATCAATGGAGAATTTGGCCCAATCAAATTTTTGAAACCACGCACACAAGAAATTGACGTTGATATAACTTTCAGCATTATGCGAACCAATCTCAAAGATGATATTATTAAGAAGGTCGAAGACAACATCAAAAATGATGCGGAATGGATCCCGGAAAATCCGGACTTCAATCCCTATGATTTGGGGAAAAAACGAAAAAATTCCAATAGGTTTTGTAAGAAACGATGGATGGAAACATTAAGCAGCTCCGATTTCTCAATTTTTTATTACTCAACTAATGACTATGAAAGTTTCTTTAATAAGGATTCCAACAATTATTGATGTCTCGGCATCAACTGCAGCTGTCTGCCCTCCAATCGGCCTAGCTTATTTGAAAAAAATTGTGAGCAACTTCACAAATGAAATTCAAGTTATAGATTCAGTTGGCAATTTCCCAAAAATCCGGACTGTTCATGATGGGGAGTTTCCCATTACACTATTGGGACAAACAAAGGAAAAAATTGCTAGCTTACTATCTAAAGATACAGAAATTATACTGGTGACTTGCATGTTTTCCCAAGACTGGGATTACGCTAAAAAGATTTTGAAGGAAATAAGATTAAAGTGTCCTAAATCAATAATTATTGCAGGTGGAGAACATATTACGGGTTTGCCAAAATACAGTATGGAGTCCGCTCAAGAAATTGATATTTGTGTCCTTGGTGAAGGAGAGATAACCCTTCAAAACATACTTCAAAACATACAAAAAAATGGCTCTATTGACAAAAACCTACCAGGAATTTGTGTGCGAGATAAGGATGGGGAAATTATCCAAAATATAACGCAATCTAGAATTAAGGATTTAGCTGACTCTGCCTGGCCTGACTGGGAAGGGTTCCCTCTTGAAAATTACTTTAGTGAGGGGCATGGATTTGGAGTGAGCTATGGCGGACGCACTATGCCCATTCTTGCATCGAGAGGATGTCCCTATGAATGCACATTCTGCTCAAATCCGCTAATGTGGACAACTTTATGGAACGTGAGAGACCCTGAAGATGTTTATAACGAGATGAAACTATATGTAGAAAAATACCAAATCACAAATTTTGATTTTTATGATTTAACTGCAATTGTTAAAAAAAAATGGATCGTAGATTTTTGCAACCTCTTAATAAAAAATAACTTAAATGTTATTTGGCAGCTTCCCAGCGGAACGCGTAGTGAAGCTATTGATGGGGAAGTCGCTCCTCTTTTAAAACAAGCTGGATGCCGAAACCTATCTTATGCCCCAGAATCTGGTTCACCAGAGATTTTAAAACTTGTTAAAAAAAAGATGAGCACAAAAAAAATGCTTGATTCTATGAAAAGTTGCGTAGCAGAGGGATTGAGTATAAAGGTCAATATCATGTGTGGTTTCCCAAAAGAAACTCGGAAACACCTTATTGAAAGTATAGGGTTTATTATTCAAACTGCTTGGGCAGGATGCCATGACATGGCAATCAATCAATTTTCCCCCTACCCTGGGACTGAATTATTTGAGGATCTGCTAAAAGCTAATAAAATTAAGCTTGATGAAAATTATTTTAAAGGGCTCTCCTATTATAGCAGCATGTCGAATGCCCAATCTTATAGCGACCATCTGTCCAACCGTGATATATTGATATACAAAACATTTGGATCAGCCTTATTTTATTCTATAACTTTGATCCGACGGCCTTGGCGTTTGTTTCAACTTATTAGAAATGTTTACACGCAAAATGAAACAGATCGACTTGAAAAACAATTAATTTCGTATTTGGGAAGGTTGGGGTATCGTTATAAAAATTAGTTTTAGAATTTTGCCTTCTTGCAATTATTTTTTTATACTAAATTAAAAATTTATAATCATGCGGGACAGCGTATTTCAAGATGATTACCATCTGGATCTTTAAAGTGAACTGATTCTCCATGCAAATAGAAACACTGGTCTGTTGACAGCGTCGCACAATGTGTGACCAGAAAACACGTAAATCATTGAAATATAATAGTAAAGTTGATCATTCTTTGAATAAAGCTTCCCTCTAAAAACTTACACAAAAGTTACACATTGCTATTATTGGCTACCTAACTCATTACTTTTAAATAGTTAAAAATCTACGTTACTTCTGAATGGGAGTAGTTTTTCTTTTGCAAGTATCTATTAACAT
>JABGTQ010000148.1 GCA_018647025.1 Nitrospina sp.
AAGGCAGATAACTTGTGGGTTTCTTCTCGATGGAATAAGGATCAGGGAATCTTCTATCTGGTAGAATACGATCAGCGGTTTTTATCAACGGACCCCGAGTATCCTGATGCAGTTGGTATTCAGTGGCCTGCTAAATTGCAGGATCTGTTTGGAGCTGAGAAACCATACTTTATTTATGGTGACAGCAAGAAACCGGTTGATATCTGGAAAGCAAGTTTTCTAGCTAATGATTACAAAGATACTTATGCTATTAATCCGAATGCAACTGCTGCAGATGCATTTAAACTTGATCTCACCGTTGAGGAGCTTAATGGAAATGGTTTTGACGCAGTAACTGTGAAAGATGAGACAAATGTAAAAGTAGTTGCCTCATCTTATGACCGAGGGCGTGTTAAAATTATGTTTCAAAGAGCTTTGACTACAGAGGGTGATATGGATGTTCAAATTCCTTCAGAATCATTTATCCCTGTAGCATTTATGCAGTGGGCTGGATGGGATAAAGAAAAAGATGAACATCAGGCTATATCTACTTGGTATTACACCATTTTAGAGCCGCCTTTACCTGATTCTTTATACTATATGCCTCCTATTATGGCTGTTGTATTTGTTGGTCTGCAGGGATGGTTAGTATGGATGACCAAGCGCACTCGAAAGATGTATGCAGATGGAAAAGTAAAACAGGATGAACTTCCCTTCGATTAGGAAGCTATTCTGTTAGAAAGACTAAAGCCCGCCGAAAGGCGGGCTTTTTTTTGTCTATTTTTGGGGATAGAATAAACAATGAATAGTAAGGCTACTAGTTTATTTTTGAATAAATAAAATTCCTAGGATAATGAAATAATTTTTAAGCAGAAGTGCTTTCAGTTGTCTCGTTTTCCATGTTTCCTTGAATGATCTCCAAGAGGGATAAAGTTAAAAATGTTTTTGGAGAAGAGTAATCATCGGGGTTAACATCTATAACAGGAGGGGCACCTTTTTCTAACTGATGAATTCTTTGCGAAATAAGAATACATAGAAGGTAACGGCTTTTCACTACTTTCATTGCTTGTCGCACCAACTCTAAAGTATCTTGTATTTGCAATGTCATCTATATTCTCCAAGTTCATAAATTTTAAAACTACCAAATGTGCAACTTTTTATTCTAATAACTCTTTGTCATCGTGTCAACCACTCTGTGCAATATTTGGTTTTTTTTTAAAAGAATTCTTATTTTGTTATTTCTTCCGATACGCGGATGACTCGTTCAACTTGTGATTCTGATATTTCGCGATGTAATACAGCTCGGAATAATTCAGGTTGGATTGCTAGTATTTTAATCCCTTGATCCTCCATTTTTTTTAGAAACATATCGGCGTTAATTTTGTCATGTTTTATTCTAAAAAAAATTATGTTGGTTTTAATTAACTTTGGATCAAGAATAATCCCTTTTAGCCGGGCTAGTCCTTTGGCCAAGAATTGCGCATTGTAATGATCTTTTTTTAACGTTTTGACTAGCTCATTTAAAGCAATTATGCCGGCTGCGGCCATGTGACCCGATTGGCGCATCCCCCCCCCTACCATTTTTCTCAACTTTCTAGCCTTATTAATGAATTCTTTGTTTCCACATACAACTGATCCTACAGGTGCTGAGAGTCCTTTAGAAAGACAAAACATAACGGAATCAACATCTGTTACTAAATCTTTTACATTCACCTCCAAAGCTACAGCTGCGTTAAAAATACGTGCTCCGTCGACATGTATTTTTAGGTTGTGTTTTTTTGCTAAGGCACTTGCTTTTTGCATATACTCTGGTTGAATAGGAGAACCCATACAGTAGTTGTGCGTATTCTCCAGAGCTAAGAGGCGTGTAGGTGGGTAATGTAAGTCACTTGATCTTATTTTTTTTTCAACGGTTTCTAAGTCTAGTGTACCATCGGGTTGATTTAAAACTGTATGCGGATGAATTCCACCGAGCGCAGCTATACCAGCAACCTCGTTAAGGAAAATGTGGCTCTGGTCTCCAAGAATCACCTCATCACCTCGATTACAGTGAGATAGCATACTTATCAAGTTTCCCATTGTCCCACTTGGAACGAAAACGGCGGCCTCTTTTCCCATATGTTCCGCGGCAGATTTTTCAAGACGATTGACGGTTGGATCTTCACTGAAAACATCATCCCCAACTTCTGCTTCGGCCATCGCTTTACGCATTCCTTCAGTGGGCTGGGTCAACGTATCACTTCTTAGGTCAATGGTATTCAATGGTTGAGTATTTATGATGTTTGATTTGTTTTGTTTTCAAGCCTGGAACGTTTCATTCGATAATATACAATGGATGATAAAAATATAGGGGCTACACATCCTAAAAGAAGAATTTTTCGGATAGCATCATCTTTAAAGTTTAACTGGATCATAACCTGGTATTCCTGTTGGATTATGGCTATGAGGAGCACGGTAGTTAATAAAGCGTATCCGATCCGCTTCGAACCTTTGCCACCGTTGTTAACGATGGTAAAGGCAATAAAGCGTAAGCCCAGAAATAAGATCCCATTCAGGAACATCAGGTAAACGGTAGCATTTTGTTCCAGTGTCAACACGGCTATATCTAGTATAGGTATTCGAGATAATTATTGTAACTTATTATTGGTTCAGTAAACGCTTATTTAATAAAATTATATTAGTGGTAAAAATTATTGTCAGGGGCCCAATGTTAAATTGAATATGAGAGAACAAGGTCTGTTTTACTATAATAGTAGAGCTCTAAGTACGTCCTTTTAAGATGAATTGACTTTTAGCTTAGGGTAAGTTGTTTAAACAACTAACTTTTAAAAATATTATCTTTTGCCATATAATTTAAAAATATAAGGTTAAGATACACTTTGTATCACCAACTATTTATGATTTTTTTTGGATTTTGGCTTAATTTTACGGATTGATAGCCTATTTTATGAGGAAAAATGAAGTAAAGGCTGCACTTGTCCGAAAAGAAATAGGACTAGGTATTTGAAAATTATGATTTTATTGTCAA
>JABGTQ010000149.1 GCA_018647025.1 Nitrospina sp.
GACCTGACTATCTTGGAAAAAAAAAGGATCTGGAAAACAAAGATATTTTAGTTAAATATCAAGAAAATCAAATTTATCCCTCAGTTGACTTAGTTGGTAGCATGGGTCTAAATGGATTGAGTGGAGAAGCTATCACTATAACCTCAGGGACATTCCAAGGGACGAGTGCTTTTGGAGGCAGCTATGGTAATTCTTTGACTGATTCACTATCGACAAACTATTATGATTGGGAGATTGGAGTTAAGTTTAGCTATCCGCTAGGTAATAGAGCTGCCAAAAGTAAGCTGTCAACTTCACGTCTAGAAAAAGCTCAATTAATTTTAGGTATCAAAGATCTTGAAAAAGAAATTATTTTAGATATTCGAGAAGCTGTTCGTCAATTAAAAACTGACTCCAAAAGAATTAAAGCCTCTACGGTTGCAAAACAACTTGCTGAAGAAAAGTTAAAAGCTGAAGAAAAAAAGTTTGAAGTAGGACTATCGACAAGCTTTAACGTTTTAAAATTTCAAGAGGATCTCGCTGAAGCTCAAAGCAATGAAATAAAAACTATCCTTGATTACAAACAATCAAGAATTCGTTTTCGCAGGAGCACAGCCTCAACTTTAAAATATCATGATGTGACGCTATCAGCCAAAGAAAGTACATGAAAAAAACTTTAATTGTATTAGTTGTAATCACTGTATTATTAATTACAACATACACTCTTTCTGGAAAAGTTGATGACTCAGAGTTACTATCTCAAGTTGAATACAATAAAGTTAAAGTACTAAAAGGAGACTTAATTGTTAAGGTTTCAGCAAAAGGAATTGTTGAACCAAACTTTAAAGTTGAAGTAAAATCAAAAGCAAGTGGCAAAATTCTGAAATTTTCTTTAGAGGAAGGTGAAATTGTTAAAAAAGGTCAAGCGCTACTTCATCTTAATAAGAATGATGAAACTAGGAACGTCGCCAAAGCAAATGCTGATCTAACAAGTGGAGAAGCCAGCCTTAAAAAGTCGAAGACAGCCCTCCTTTTACAAAAAAATAGATACGAAACCGACCTAAAGATAACATCTTCTGAAGTTGAAGAAGCTGAGGTTAACTTAGAAGACTCTAAGTATCAGAAAAAAAGGCAATATGAGCTTTATAAAAAAAAATATATATCAGAAGAAACCCTTGAAAAGGCTGTAACCTCCTTCAAGGTTAATCAAGAAAATTTAACCCAAGCTAAAATTAGGTATCAGGCAGCTCAAGGTGCTATTCATGATATTTCAATGAAGAAGCATGAGGTTGAGTTGGCTGCCGCAGAAGTTACTCGTCGTCAAATTGCTCTTGATGAATCAAAGGAACGCCTTGAAGAAACGGATATCTACTCTCCCATTTCTGGTGTAATAATTCAAAAGTTAGTTGAAGAAGGTCAAATTATTTCTTCAGGCGTTTCCAGTGTTAGTGGGGGAACACCGTTAGCAGAGATTGCTGATATGTCGAGGATATTTATTATCGCTGATGTGGATGAAACAGATATTGGAGAAATCCGAGAAGAACAAAAAGTAGAAGTAACAGCAGATGCTTTTTACGGAAAAATATTTAAAGGAAAGGTTTTACGAATTTCTCCTAAAGGAGTTGTTGAAAATAGTATCACTATTTTTAAAGTAAAGATTGAAATACTAGGCCAAGGAAAAAATGTTTTAAAACCCATGATGAGTTCTAATGTTGACATCGTTACCAATAAAATAAAAAACACAGTATATGTTTCTAGGCAAGCTATCAGATTGTCTGAAGGTAAAAGTTTTGCAGTGATAATAAATAATGAATTGCCAGAAGAGATAGAAATTAAAACCGGTATAAGAACACCTTTATATATAGAAGTTCTTACCGGCCTTATGGCAGATCAGGAAGTAATCATTGGAGATTGGGAAAAGTTAATTAAGGAAGCAAAAGAATCAAAAAACAAAGGATCAGCTCTGAAAAAAATACTTTGGATGGTTCGATCTAAATAAGTCGCGATGATTGAAATTAAAAACCTCAGTAAAACTTATTTATTGGGGGAAATACCTGTTCATGCAATAACAGATATAAGTGTTCGCATAAACCCAGGAGAATTTGTGGCAATTATGGGGCCTTCAGGGAGTGGAAAATCTACTTTATTAAACTTGCTAGGTTGCCTCGATCTACCCTCCTCAGGAACATATTTTCTTGAAGACTTTAATATTAAATCATTAAAACCAAATAAATTGGCTGAAGTTCGTAATAAACGAATAGGATTTGTTTTTCAAAATTTTAATTTGTTACCACGTGCTTCAGCTCTGGAAAATGTTGAACTACCTCTTATATACGGCAGGATTAAAAACTCTCGAAAAATTGCACTAGAAGCATTAAAGAGCGTTGGTTTATCCGAAAGATCTAAACATAGACCAAATGAGCTTTCAGGTGGTGAACGCCAACGAGTCGCTATTGCAAGGGCTATTGTGAATAAGCCCGCAATTGTTCTCGCAGATGAACCCACAGGTAATTTAGATACGAAAACGGGCAAAGATATTATGGATATTTTTTCTAGATTGAACGATGAAGGAACAACAATAATTATTGTAACCCATGAAAGAGATATTGCTGGTTTAACAAATCGAACTATTAAAATGTTAGATGGAAACATAGATCAAGATATAAGTAGGATGGAGCTTATACCCTAATGCTTATATTGGATCTCTTTAAAATGGCATTGAGAAGTCTTATAGCAAACACAATGCGCACATTTCTTACTGCTCTTGGAATGATTATAGGTGTTGCATCGGTTATTTCTATGATTTCTATAGGTGAAGGAGCTCGCCAACAAACATTAAGTACTATAGAGAAATTTGGAACTAATATAATTACAATTAAACCTGGAAGAAAAAAAAATAGGCACGTTTCTTCTGACACGGTGAAGACTTTAATGCTATCTGATGCCGAAGCAATAGAAAAAAATATTCCACTTATTACGGGAGTTGCAGCACAAGTATATCGTTCTGCACAACTCAAATATGGAAGTAAAAATACAAATACAACTGTTAGAGGCACTGGCGAACAATACCTAAAACTTTCTAATTTTACTATTGAGCGAGGTCGTTATTTTAGTAAAGAAGAGGTTCGCTCAATTAGAAAAGTTGCTGTCATTGGTTCAACTGTTTTAAAAAACTTATTTGGTGATAGCAACGCAATTGGCAAGAAAATTAAAGTTAGTGGTAACAACTATCTTATAATTGGTTCAACTAAGCCAAAGGGAGCTCTTAGCTGGTTCGACCCTGATGATCAAATATTTATTCCAGTTACAACAGCACAAAAGCGATTATTTGGTCTCCACCATATTCAGTCCATTGATGTACAAGCCAAAAAAATGGAAGAGTTAGAAGCCATTAAGAAAGACATAGATTTATTACTCAGAGTGAGGCATGGCATTCATGAAGGTGAAGATAGTGATTTCCATGTTCAAAACTCTTCTCAATGGCTAAATAGTTGGGGAGATGCTGCTAAGACATTTACTTACTTACTCGGAGGCATTGCGGGTATTTCTCTTTTGGTTGGCGGAATAGGCATCATGAATATCATGTTAGTTTCAATTACCGAGAGAACAAAAGAAATTGGAATACGCATGGCTATTGGTGCCAAAAAAAGAGAGATAATGGAGCAATTTTTAATTGAATCAGTTCTTATCAGCTTTATTGGAGGAGGTTTAGGAATATTACTTGGAGTAATAATTTCACAAACTGTATCTAAAATTGGAGGATGGGATACTATTGTTTCAACTCAATCCATAATCCTTGCTTTTGGGTTCTCCGTAGGAATAGGAATTTTTTTTGGTTTTTATCCTGCAAGAAAAGCGGCAAACCTTAATCCAATAGATGCTTTAAGATACGAATAAAATTAAACCCCCCTCACCTTCTTGTTTAAATAATTATATTCTCGAATAAATACTTTTCGCAATACAATGAAAATTCATCCTACTCTTGATTATTTTTACGAATTATCTGTTAATAACAACCGAATACCAATTCTTGGAGAAAAAGTAGTACCCCCATTTGAATTAGCTTTACTGTTTAAAAATTTATTTTATGGCAAAAATAACACGTTTCTTTATGAAAGTATAAATGGGAGCAGTATTACATCGCAATATTCTTTTATGGGTACTCCAAATAATAACTATGTGAGAATTGAACGTGACTCTTCATCGTTTAAATTAAATAAAGAATCTGGAGAAATTAGAGGTACTGTCAAAGATGGTTGGAATGTCCTGAACTTTGAAAGCAATGTACCAAACTATAAATACTCCCCTCATTTCTGGGGTGGTTGGGTTGGCTTTATAGGTTATGAAGCTGGCAACGCATTTGAAAACCTTCCAAAAAGAAAACCTAATGAGCTTGAGTTAGCAGATGTATATTTCATGCAAGTAGATAGGTTAATTGTCTACGATCATAATTTAAATATATTGAAATATATAATAGCGGCTGAACCTTCTTCTAAAAAATCTAAATATGATGAATACAAGCTTGAAATACAAGAAATGTGGAAAAAAATAGAATTAATCTTATCTAAAGATTCAATTAAAAACCCTGTAAAAAAAAAATATAAAGCCACCCATTTAAATACAAGTAATTTTCAGTCAAATTTATCACAAGATAATTATAGAAAAATAGTTATTAGGGCTAAAACTTATATTAGTGATGGTGATATCTATCAAGTGAACCTTTCTCAACGTTTTAAAACTAACTTTAATGGTGATCCATTAAGCCTTTATCTTAAACTAAGAGAAGTCAGCCCTGCCCCTTTCTCAGGATTTTTAAAATTTTCTGAATTTAGTATTATTAGTTCCTCCCCAGAACGACTTTTAAAAATTAAAGATGACAAGTTAGAAACTAGGCCTATAGCGGGAACTCGTCCAAGAGGATCTGATAAAAAAAAAGATTCCGCCTTAACCACAGAATTATTGCTCAGTGAAAAAGAGCGCGCTGAACATTTAATGCTTGTTGATCTCGAACGAAATGACATGGGCCGTGTATGTCAATCAGGTTCAGTTAAGGTGACAGAGTTAATGTGCCTTGAGAAATATTCTCATGTTAGTCATATTGTTTCTAATATTGAAGGTGAGCTAAAAAAAGATATAACGATCTATGATTTATTAAAGTCCTTATTTCCTGGTGGGACTATTACGGGATGTCCAAAAATTCGGTGTATGGAAATTATCAATGAACTAGAACCCTCTGGCAGAGGTCTCTATTCTGGTTCTTTTGGGTATATTGGTTTTTCTCGACAATTAGATTTAAATATTTTAATTAGAACAATATTTGTGAAAAATGGGGAAGCTTCTTTTCATGTAGGAGCAGGTATTGTTGCTGATTCAAATCCAGAGAATGAGTACAAAGAAACATTGGCTAAGGCAGCGGCAATGATTGAAGTATTATCTGACACCACAAATAAAATCTAATGCACACACCGATCGTATACATAAACGGGCTATTTTGGAGTATTGATAAAGCTACTGTATCAGTTTTAGATAGAGGGTTTACATACGGAGATGGTTTATTTGAAACAATGCGATCGTACTCAGGAAAGATATTCAAATTGGAGTGTCACCTAGAGCGCTTACTTCAATCTGCCCGCTCAATTTTCATTGATCTTCCAATGACAAAAAATGAAATAAGGTCCGCTATAAATGCATCAATACGGTTAAATAGGTTACCAAACTCAATCGTTCGGATTACAATCACCCGTGGGAAA
>JABGTQ010000150.1 GCA_018647025.1 Nitrospina sp.
AGGGCTTCCCATGAAAGAAATTAAGAAAATAGTTAAATTAGTAGATAAGAGCGAATATAAACGCAGACAAGGTCCCCCTGGAATAAAAATTACACCTAAGGCATTTGGTAAAGATCGTCGTTTACCCATTACCAATTGTTATGAACCATAAGTTGGTATTTTATGATTTAATTTTTTAGCAAATATCAGGTGTTTTGTTTAGCCTAAAAATAATTAGGAGGTAAATTATGAAAAAGAAAATCGGAGTAGTCTTTTCAGGTTGTGGAGTTTATGACGGGGCAGAAATTCATGAATCGGTTCTAATCCTTCTTGCTATTGATCGTGCAGGAGCTGAAGCCGTATGCATGGCGCCAAACATTGATCAAATGCATGTTGTAAATCATCTCACTGGAGATGAGGTTGCAGGAGAAAAGAGAAATGTTTTAGTTGAGGCAGCACGTATTGCCCGTGGTAATATCAAAGATATTAGTGAGGTCAAGGCAGACGATATCGATGCCTTGATTTTCCCTGGTGGATTTGGGGCAGCGAAGAATTTGTGCACTATGGCAGTAAAGGGAGAGAATGCTGAAGTAAACCCAGAGGTGAGTCGCCTTGTTAAAGAATTTCAAAATAAACAAAAACCACAGGCGGCGGTGTGTATTGCGCCAGCAATGTACGCTAAAATTTTTGAAAAGGAATCCGCATCGCCGACTTTAACAATCGGTAATGACAAAAACTGGAGTGAGAAGATAGAAAACTTAGGCAGCAAACATCAAGATTGTGAAGTCCAAAATATTGTTATAGATAAGAAAAACAAAATTATCACCTCCCCAGCTTATATGCTTGGTAAGACCATTTCAGAGGTAGCAGAGGGTATAGAGGAAACAGTTCGGGAATTGGTAGCAATGATTTAAAGAGATCAAGAGCCGAGAAAATCTTTAGTCAATTATTAGGATCAAACTCCGTTCATCGAGCCAATAAAATGTGAATTTAAATAGCCTTTTTATTCGGACATTACTGCGTAGTGAAAAGACTTTCTTGGTTCTTCTTAATCTTAGGGATGCGTTAATAGTATTCTGGCTATGGGAACAAAGATTAAACAGTTTTAGCCGTAATTCTATTACAAAGATTAGGAATTAAGGTTTTATGTCTATAAAACTATTACCTTTAAAATGTTTATCGGCTGAATAAAAATGTCGCCTACATATTAGAAATAAGACCTTTTTGGCTAAATAACCACTTTAAAACACTTTAAAGGTATTATAGGGTCTCAAGGAAAAGTTGTTTTTGTCCGAAAAGTAATATTAGTACGTTTATCGCAACGCAAACATTTTTAATATAAAATCAATGGGTGATTTCAGGCAAACTACTACCTGATTTTGACAATTGTTTTCAAAAAAATGACTTCTATTAAGAAGAACCTTCTTGTTACTGGTGGAGCTGGATTCATAGGAAGTAATTTTATTAACTACATTTATAAGAAATACCCAAATTATAATATTCGTCTTCTTGATGCTCTCACTTATGCCGGTAATCTTGATAATATTTCCAATAATTTAAAATCGAACGGACACTTCCAGTTTTCTCACGGTAACGTGACACAACCTGACATTGTTAATCAGTTAGTTTCGGATAGCGATATCGTTGTTCACTTTGCGGCAGAGTCGCACGTGACGCGCTCTATCTATGACAACTCATTATTTTTTGAAACAGATGTTATCGGCACTCAGGTAATCGCAAACGCTATAGTTAACCATCCTGTAGAACGGTTTATTCATATTTCGTCTTCGGAAGTTTATGGGACAGCTTTAAATTCTCCAATGAATGAGGATCATCCTTTAAACCCGATGAGCCCCTACGCAGCAGCAAAAGCAGGTGCGGATCGGTTGGTTTATTCTTATGTGCATACTTATGGACTACCGGCAGTTATTGTAAGACCGTTTAATAACTATGGTCCTTTTCAGCATTTAGAAAAAGCGATTCCTAATTTCATTACTAGCGCACTTAATGATCAAGCTTTGACAGTACATGGAGGTGGCAAGAGTTTGCGCGATTGGATGTTTGTAGAGGATACTTGTGAAGCTTTAGACCTAATTATGCACGCTGATTCTGATAAGGTAGTTGGTGAAGCTATCAATATAGGCACAGGGGTAGATACAGACATTCTAACTATAGCGCAGAAGGTGTTGGACCTTGTCGACAAACCTCATAATTTAATTGAGCATGTAAAAGACAGACCAGGCCAAGTTTCTAGGCATATATCATCAACTGAAAAAGTGCACCGTTTGTTAGGGTGGACTGCAAAAATTGGCTTAGATGATGGGCTTCAACGAACAGTTGAATTTTATAAAAATAACAAACAGTGGTGGGAAAAATTCTTGTGGATGAAAGAACTTTGGGGACAAAAATAAACCAAGATGAGTTAGTGGCCTCTCCGACAAATCGTGTGGTGGTATTGCAGCCATCATACTTACCGTGGATTGGTTATTTTGAGCAAATGGAACGAGCGGACAAATTTGTATTTTTAGACGATGTCCAATACACAAGACGTGATTGGAGAAACAGGAATAAAATAAGAACTAATGAAGGTTCGTCTTGGTTGACGGTCCCTGTCCAGCAAAAAAATCATTACACGCAGTTACTCAAGGAAACGCGTATCGATAATTCTACCAATTGGAATAAAAAACATTGTTCTGCAATCAAATTCAATTATTCGAACGCCCCATTTTTTGAAAACTATTATCCTTATTTTGATTCTATTTATCAAAAACGATGGGATTTTTTGATCGACTTATGTTACGAAACGACAGGATACCTTAAAGAAGTTCTTAATATCACTACTCAGACCTTTAAGTCATCTGATTTTTCGGTGGAAGGAGTAAAAGCTGAACGAATTCTAAACCTTTGCCAAAAGATGGGCGCAACTCACTACCTTACTGGGGCGCTTGCCCATGATTATCTATCAGGAATAAACTTTGCTAAAAATGGAGTTAAGTTGGAATATCAAGAGTACGATCATCCAAGTTATTCACAACAATATTCAGGGTTTATATCGAATTTATCGTTAGTCGATCTTCTGTTTAATGCAGGAGACAAGAGCCTTGCTGTTTTAATGAATTGGAATACCAATTAATATTATGACAAATCTGTTCACACTAAAAAGCCTACAGAAGGTTTTACCTAGATTGTATTCCTTTTTGCCCTATTACCTTGACCCTGGTCGTGCATTTCCTCCAGCGCATATTTTTTTCGAAGTGACTTATCGTTGCAACCTGCGTTGTGATATGTGCCACTTTCTGGAAATCATAGAAGACACAGAAAATAATAAGACTTACAAAAAAGAGTTATCAGCGGAGAAAATAAAACATGTGATTAGATCTCTTCCACGGTCCACGTTGATAACTTTTACTGGTGGAGAGGCATTTATGAAGGCAGATTTTATGGATATATTGAAATATTCTGCTAAGAATCATAAGGTTCACATTATTACCAACGGGGTATCTTTATCAGAAAATGTGGTGAAACAGCTAATAGATCTTCGCACAAGGTCTTTATTTAGTTCGGGATTGTTATATATGGGAGTTTCGCTTGAAGGTCGTGAAGAATTTCATGACAAGGTGACAGTGGTTCCAGGTTCATATAAAAAAACACGAGCTGGTTTGGAGCGTCTCGTTGATCAACGAAAAAAAATTGGGGGTAAGTATCCTTTAATACACCTAACCTGTGTGATTAGCTTGGGTAATGTGATGGATTTAGTACCCCTATATGATTATGCTGAAAAGATAGGGGTTAATGTTTGTAATTTTGTTTTACAAAACCCAGCAACCTATTGGCATGCAAAGGATTACGATCAGGCTAATCACTTATTAAAAAAACCACCACTAATCGAAGAGATCGATCCAAAAACTTTAAAAGACCAACTTGATTTATTACTAGAAAGGGAGAAAACTTATTCATCCCAGTTACGCTTTTCGCCGAACTATATAACACCAAATGAAATTGTTAGATATTATTCTAATCAAAGTTCTTATAAAGATTACCGTTGCTATACTCCATGGACTAAGATGGCCTTTTCTGCATATGGGGATATTTTTAGTTGCCCACATTACAGGTTAGGAAGTTTTGATGATGAAAATAATATTTCTCCATGGAATGGAGAGAGGTCTCGCGAATTCCGAGAACGAATTAAAAACGAAAAAATATTTCCTGGCTGTCTGGGTTGTTGTCAGTCTGAATATATTGGATCAGAAAAATAAGGGGTAGCTATTATGAGAGTTTTATTATTGAGACCAGCGGCAGAAAAAAAATCAATGGCCCGTGTCTTACCCCTAGGATTATTGGCGATAGGCTCTGTGTTAAAAAGAGCTGGGCACCAAGTTAAAATTCTTGATCTTAGAATTTCTAATTCACCAGATGAAGAATTAAGTTCTGTCATGAAATCATTTAATCCGCAAGTTGTCGGAATAGGAGTTATGACCATTGAGTGTAAGTATGGTTTTATTGATGCGGCTAAAGTAAAAGAATTAAACCCAGATGTGACAATTATTTTTGGAGGGCCTCATTGTTCACATGAACCACGATTTATTCTAAATGACCCAAATGTGGATTTGATGGTGAGCGGGGAAGGTGATCTTACAATTACAGAATTGATAGATGCGTTGGAACAAGGAAGAGACATTGAAAATATAGCAGGTATTGCATATAAAAAAAATGGATCTTATATACGTACAGCGGACCGACCGGTCATACGTGATCTCGATAAATTTGATCAAGAATATGATTTAATTAATTTAGAAAGATACTTCAACTTTCAATCATCCATGGATTTCTTCCCTGTTTTTAGAAATAAAAGATTTCTACCTTTGGTGACTTCACGAGGATGCCCATTTAAATGTACCTATTGCCATGATATTTTTGACAAATCTATTCAGTATCGATCGCCAAAGGCAGTAGTTGATGAAATAGAATATCTGATCAATAAATATGGTATTAGAGAGTTTCATATTGTAGACGATGTTTTTAACGTTAATATGAAAAGAGCAAAAATCGTTTTAGATGCCATTATCCAGAAAAATTTAAACATACATATATCGTTCCCCAATGGATTACGTGCAGATTTTTTTGACGATGAGTTGATTGATAAAATGCAAAGGGCCGGCGTATATAGGATGGCTTTAGGGATTGAGTCTGGCTCTCAACGAATTCAAGACATGATACAAAAAGATTTAGATATAAATATAATATATGGCGTCGTTGAAAAGCTTACACGTGCTCGGATGAGTGTTCACGGATTTTTTATGTTAGGTTTTCCATCAGAAACTCGTAAAGAGATGGAAGCAACAATCGATTTTGCATGCGACTTGGGTTTGACGACAGCTAATTTTTCACTAGTAATCCCGAACCCAGGAACAGATTTAAGACAGACTTTTATTGAATCTAGAGAAAGTAACTTCGAGGACTTTTCTGAGTACACTTTCGATGTTGCATCATGCAATGCAAGTGAAGTGGAGGGGGACGATTTAATTAAATTAAAACAGGAGGCGAATCGAAAGTTTTATTTAAGCCTACAGCGTTTTAAACATGTACTCCGGGCAGTTGAACCAAAGTGGATAATGCGATCCATGATAAATACGCCACTAGCATTGTTGTGGCGAAATGCAATTTCACCAACCAATGCCCCGACGCAAAATTAGGTTTTGTCTGGGAATCCACTCCGCTACT
>JABGTQ010000151.1 GCA_018647025.1 Nitrospina sp.
CTGTTAAGGAAATAGAAATTCCCTCTAGCATACGTGCGAATATATCGCGGCCAAGTTCGTCAGTACCTAAAAAATATATATTAAACATTGGAGCATCTTCCGCAGAAACAATTATGCTGGTGAAGGGGGTTAAAGGAGGAAGAAATTTTTCCGGCAGTCTAACTAACTGTGGATCAAACACAACAATCCATCGAGTCAGCACTTTTCCTAAAAGGGCAAGCACCAAAAGAAAGATTAAAAAAATGAAACTAAAATAGGCAAGGCGATTTAGTTTGAAGATATTCCATCGCTCTTCGAAGAGGCTGACTACTGGTTTTAATCCCTCAATATTTTGCGTATCTTCTGATCTAATCACCTTAGAACCCTTTAAAATTTGATACGTGGATCTACTACCGCGTATAGGATATCTGACACAAAAGTACCTATGAGGACTAGAACTGCTGAAATAAAATTGAGTGTGAGTATTACGGGAAAGTCCCTGGCAAGAATTGCCTCGAATCCTAGTCTACCCATTCCCGGCCATGCAAAGATAGTTTCAAATATGACGGAACCACCGATTAGGCCTGGGATAGTTAGGCCAAACATAGTTATAAATGGGAGCAATGCATTCCGAAGCCCGTGTCGATAAATAACGGTATCTTCCGATAGCCCCTTAGCTCGAGCGGTGCGAATGTAGTCTTGGTTAATGACTTCTAACATTTGTGACCTGACGTAGCGAGAAAGAATAGCTACCCCTGCGACGGCTGACATAAAAGCTGGTAAAGTCCAGTGCCACACACGATCCATAGAGCGTAGCATCAGGCTGGCATTTTCAAGACCAAATGTTCGCATGCCAATTACGGGAACGTTAAATGTTTTAACCATAAAAATAATACAAATATAGGAAAGAAAAAAGCCCGGTATTGAAATTAATGCGTAGGATAGAAAGGTTCCCACCTTATCAAACCCCGATCCGCGACGGAGCGCTGCCTGAATGCCAATAGGGAAGGCTAGAAACCAGGTGATAAGAGTTCCTAAAATAAACAACGGGAGAGAATTAAGAAAACGGTCCCATATTTTTCCGAGAACTGGCTGATTATCTTTGAAAGATTTGAGTTCGCCGGTAAACAGATCGTTCATCCAATAAACATATTGAACATAAAGCGGTTCATCTAAATGGAAGGCCGCACGTATTCGTTGGATGTCCTCAGCTTTCATTCTAGGATTGGAGGGGTCGACCAAACTCGGTTCTCCAGGCGCTAGGTGGACTATCGCATGAGAAATGATTGAAATGAAAAATAGTAGGACAATACGTTGCCCTAGGCCTTTGAAGATAAACTGAATCATTTTACTGTAGCATTCACTAATTAAAAGTGACCGTTCGACCCTTAATTATTGTGGGTAGAGAAAGATAATTAAAAAATTTTGTTAATTACTTTTGCTCGTTTATACTTTTTTTATGGACATTTTACAACTTAGTCATTACCTCGATAACTTACTTGGCATTAAAGAGGTCAAGGATTCCCCTAATGCAATGAATGGGCTGCAAGTACAAAATACTGGAGACATTAAAAAAGTCGGGCTAGCTGTGGATTTATGTATGGCAACGATTGAAAAAGCTATTACAGTAGACTGTAACATGATGTTTGTTCATCACGGGATGCTTTGGGGTGGGGTGAAACCAATCCGCGGAAATTTTTACGAGAAGGTTTCTACCATGATGCGTGAAAACCTTGGTCTTTATTCAGCGCACCTTCCATTAGATATGCACCCTGTATTAGGAAATAATAAGGCATTGGCAGACCAATTAGAACTTTATGAGCTTGAGCCATTTGGGGAATATGGAGGACAGAAAATTGGGATCAAGGGGCGACTAGATCGAATTTCAGCAGAAGGTCTGCGAATTAAACTAGAAGATAAACTAGGATCCCCTATTAAAGTAATCGGTTCAGGAGAGGTGCAGACAATTGGGATTGTTTCTGGTGGGGCAGCAGATATTTTAACGCAGGCTGCTGAAGCTGGCCTTAATGCCTATCTCACGGGAGAGGGTTCTAATCACCATTATCACGAAGCTATAGAAAGTCAATGTATGCTAATTTTAGCTGGTCATTATGCAACAGAGACCGGAGGAGTTAAGTCTGTTGGAAAACATCTTGAAGAACAATTCGGAATCAAGACTGAGTTTCTAGACTATCCGACGGGTATATAAAAAAAATTCTATCGAAGTCGGTTTTTTTTGATCTTTACTAATGCTAATTTAGCTTCCCAATTAAAAAAAGCTACTATAGTACCTAAAATTCCTAGTCCAATAGGGAATATCCACTCTACTGTAAAATCCATAACTTTTCTTTCGGTTAAAAACTGAATCGATATCTTTCAAATAGTTCCATCGTAACTTCCTTGTCAGATCCTTCATTTTTTTTAACTTCCTGCTCGATACGTTTAACTGCCATATTACGAATAAATGAAATAGGGATACGCATAACTTTTTGCAGAGCATCATCATGCCACTTAAGTTCAAATTCAGGTATGTCTTGAGGAGCATCGGTCTCGGTTTGTTCCTCCTTTAATTCATCTTCTGTTACCTCTATGCCCATGGCTTGTTTGGCAGATGCGGGCATTATATTTGTAAATACTTCCTCAATTATACCGGCGGTAACCATCTTATCTCCACGTTCTCTGGCTCTTGCTTCAATTGTTTGTTTTGCCATTCCGAGTACAAAAGGAGGGACTTTTTCCATTTTCTCAAGTGCTTCTTTATTCCAGGGCATCCCGCTTGACGGTGTGACTTCCATATAACTCTTAAATTTTTCTACAATGTCGTCTTTTTTTTCTGTTCTCATTGATAAGAAGTCTTCAATCTCTTCAATCACTTCAACTTTTCTTGGACTTTGTCTCATTTTTTCTTTTGCTACTTCAAAGGAATCCATTGTTAATTCTTCAAAACCAAAGCCCTTAACTCTTTTGGAAACTAACATCATCGATTCATTTCTAATTTCAGTGAGAAAGTCAGAAGTAACTAGTTTGTATCCTCTTTTAACACAACGTTGAACCATTAGCTTGCGTATACCGGGACGAACGAACTCAGGAGCGTGCTTTACTCTTTCCCAGGCGTCAGGATGCCACTCGACATTATTTTCACGAGCATAGGGGTGGTCAATAATTTCCGTTGATGGTGTCTTCTCGCTCATTAGCTAATTATCAGATATATATCTGGTATATTATTTTTAAAAACCAAAGTATGTTTATATCTCAAAATTACTTGAAGCAGATTTAAATGTCAATTACTTTGGTTTTTTTAGACTAACTTACTCTTAAATCACCATTAGAATATAAAAATGAAACGTTCACCAATTGCATACTTTCTATTCTTGTTCTCCGGGATTACTGCATTAATTTATGAAGTTGTGTGGGCCCGAATGCTCACGCTTGTATTTGGCCACACGGTTTTTTCAGTATCCATTGTTTTGGCTTCATTTATGGCTGGCCTAGGGTTTGGTAGCTACTTTTTTGGTCACGCAATCAACAATATTGATAGTAAAAAAATACATCCAGATAGTAGTAACTTTAGCCGAGAATCTTCGGAAGGTTTAGTAACGTCTCTTCCTCTTCTATTATATGGTTGGATAGAGATCGTACTCTTTTTGCTGTGCTTGGTTGTTTCTTTAATTCTTTTTAAGTTTTCTATAATTTATTCATGGTTAGGTTTTTTTATTCCAGAATCCATCGTGATTCAAAACATATTCAAGTCTTTTTTAGCTTTTATTTTAATGTTTCTCCCTGCGTCCTTAATGGGGGCAACTCTACCCATAATAAGTAAATACTACATCACTGATAATATTAGACTGGATGGTCGATTAGGCCTTCTTTACGGTATTAATACATTCGGTGCTGCATTGGGTTGTTTGCTGACAGGGTTTTTTCTAATAGCTAACTTTGGGGTTTTGCAAACAGTTTTGGTTGCCACGTTAATAAACCTTTTTGTTGGAGTTTGTGCAATTCGAATCTATCAGGAAGGAGAAGAAACCAGTCATAGCTTTCGTTTGCCACGTTTTACGATTCCTAAAATATCTTTGAAAGGGGATCAATGGTTGTGGGTAGCTGTAAGTTTTGTATGCGGTTTTACAGCTTTGTCGTATGAAGTTTTGTGGACACGGTTGTTAGTTTTTAGCACCTCCAGTACGGTTTACTCTTTTAGCATGATGTTAGGCGTATTTCTCATAGGAATCGCACTGGGAAGTTTTTTGGTCATAGCCGTCTTTAGGTCGAGTTTAAACTTAAGAACGGTCTTGATATTTCTTCAGATGAGTATTGGGTTCTATGTGATTGGATCTTTGTATAATATAGAGCAACTCCTTTCAGTGCCGTGGAATGGCTACAACTTGCAAAAACCGGCTTTTGTTTTTTGGCGATATTTTTTGGACTCCTCAGCCTTAATGTTACTCCCGACGATTGCGTTTGGAATGAGTTTTCCTATCTTAATTAAAATAATATCTAATGGGCACAAAGATATAGGGAAAGGAACCGGCCAAATATACGGAGTAAATACATTTGGCGCAATTTTAGGTTCGCTTTTTGCGGGTTTTCTATTTTTACCTAGCTTGGGGACACAACAGAGCTTGCTCCTTATTGCGACATTAAACCTGTTAATGGGGTTGTACTTATTCCGGTCAGGAAATTACCTTACGAAAATATCACGTAAAACCATAACAGCGATACTAGCGGGCGTAGTTCTTCTTGTGAATATGGGGTTGCCTTCTGGTTTGCTTGACCAATTTTTTATGCGAGATAGTACGGGTAAAAAAGATGTTAGAAAGTTGCTATTTTTTGAAGAAGGACTTACCGATACGGTAGCTGCCTTTGAGGACAATTACGGTATTTTGGACCCGGATGCAAAGCGGCTAATAACAAATGGTGTTTCCATGTCTGCTGTTAACTTTATTGCTTCGAGATATATGAAGCTTTTAGCGCATTTACCTATAATGTTGGTAGAAAACCCTGAAAAGGTTTTGGTTGTATGTTTTGGCACTGGACAAACAACAGGAGCCGCTACTCTTCATCCAAAAGTAAAATCAGTCGATAGCGTGGATTTGTCCGAGAGTGTTTTAAAAGCAGGCAATGTGTTTTCATCACATAATTACAACGTGCTGAAAAGTGAAAAGGTCAGTATTATTCTCCAAGATGGGAGGAATCATTTGCTGACCACTCAAAAAATGTATGATGTGATAACTTCCGAACCTCCTCCTCCACGCACTGCATTTACGGTTAATCTTTACTCTAAAGAATATTATGAGTTAGCCCAAAAGCATCTAAATCCGGGAGGA
>JABGTQ010000152.1 GCA_018647025.1 Nitrospina sp.
GATATTTCTTCCAAAAATATTTTTTGATTTGCTTTTGATATTTTCTCACCTAAAAAAGATACTACCTCTTTTAAAGGAGCATCCCACGGAATCAAAATTGTATTGAATCCGCCAGTCTTCAAAAACCGAGGACTAATACCAATTGAAAAAATTTCAACCTTAGATATCTTATCCAATGCCGATGCAAAAAGTTGGACACCAGTATAGCATTGCTCTATAAATTGAATTTGGTCTTCTGTAAACCCAATATCTTCTTTAAACGGAAAGCATTCAACGGAACGTACACCAAACTTTTTCTCCAAAGAGTTCTTAGCAAGTACCAGTTGATTAAATTTATTAGGGGGACTAGCAAAAGATTCACTCGAGGAAAGAAAAAATAAAATTATTCCCAGTAGAAAAATACTCAAACTATTCGTTCGTTGTTCTACAGGGAAAAATATCGTCATAAGATTGTCACCGGATTTGCGCCCAAGGAAGAATAAGCATCAAAGATACCCTTGTGGCAGGTAAGAACTATAACTTGTCGTTTTTTGGAAAACTGTAAAACTTTATCTAACATTTGACTATTACGACTCTCGTCAAAGTTAACAAAAATATCATCCATAACTAGTGGCAGTGGCTCGCTTCTTTTTTCAAATTCCTCTATTAAACCAAACCGAAGGGAAAGGTATAATTGTTCTCTTGTGCCACGACTCATCTCTAGCAAACCTTTTACCTGCTCATTTTTATCAACAATAAAAATATCATCCGAGTCCATCGGTTTAAATATTCTAGAGTAACTCCTCTGTGTCACGTAGCCAAATATTCCCTCGGCTGCTTTTATCACCTCAGGTTGCCGCTCTTTTTCATATTTTTTCCTGGCCAGGTCCAACATATGAAGAGCAATTTTACCAACAGCCCATTCCTTACCGCACTCTCTAATTTTTTGTCGCCGAATCTCTAACTCAGTCTGTTGTTTTGACATATCTTCATTATTTACCAAATAATCAACCTGAGTCTTTGTTTCTCCTATAGTCTGAAGCAATTGGTCTTTCTCGATGTTTAACTCACTCAATCTTTTCGAAGCACTGTCTAATTTCTGATGATTTTCTTCCTGACTACTTGATTTTACAGATTCAATGAATTTATAATAAGAATCTCCTAAACCAACTCGCAGTTGAATGTATTCTTTTTTCTCTGCAATAGTTTTATCTAAGTAATTTTGCCTCTCAAAAGTTTTATTTTTCTCAATAAAACTATCTTCATCCACCACATCAACCGACCTTAAAAACTCTGACATCTCACTATTTTTTTCCTCTACTTTCCTCTTCAATGTGTTTATTTTTTCATTGATCCCTCGCAGTTGAGCTTCCAAGTTTTCCTTTTTTTCCCTTGTAACACGAGTCTCATCAAAGTGGCGATAAATCACCTGTATACTCGTCGGAATATTACTATCCACAGTAAAGTTTTTCAAAAAAGGAGCAACTTTACTTATGCGGCTTGAAACTTCTCCTATCGTTTTAGACATCTCGTCAAGCCGCTCATCAATGCTTTCTCTTTGCACCATTCTAACTTTAATGGCACACACCTTATCACCTATCTTCTCTGTGGCTAGCGGACTCAAGTGTCGATCAAGGCCTCTTTCAACAAGCCATGAAGACCATTCTTTAAAAATTTCTTCTCTTTTTTTACTGGCGTCCTCCATGAGTTTCAAGAGCGAGACTTCTAAACTATCTTCAGGTTCTTCCTTCGGTTGCATTTCAATTAGTAATTTATTTCGAAATAGTGCTCCCAAACCGACCATAACTAGTCCTGCCCCAAGAAAAACATAATCAACCAAAATTCCCCCAACTGCCAATCCTAAAACACCAACCCCGATCAATGCGTATGGGAAAACGCGCTTCAATGAAGAAAGAGGTGGTTTTGGCTCTGGCTTATTGGTTCTTTTCTGTTCTTGATGTAAATTTAGTTTGTCTTTGGCGCTATTTTCATTCTGTCTAAGTTCAGATAACTTACTATAATATTCCTGGATTTCTTTTTTTTCCAACTCTGACAACTCAAATCCATTAATTTGTTCCTCCGTCCATCCTTGTCCAATAGCATTAAGATCAATAATGATTTGCGCACTGATATTTCGTCTTTCACTCTTCACTTTCAACTCGTCTTTAATGACCGACTGTATTTCATTAAGAGATTGTTGAAGAAATAAGACATCACCTTCACACGCCAGCAAATCATCGTTCACCACGATGCTACACAATTTTATTTTTAATTCTTCATAAACTTGTTCCTCTTCTTTAATTTGTTTAAACAAATTTTTTCTATCTACTTGAATAGACGTTAGTATATGCATCCCATCTTCAGGAAAATTAGAAATAGTTTTCATTTGGCTAACTTCTTCCTCGGCAATTAATACTTCCACAACCACTGGAAATAGTTCTTGCTGAGTTTCAAGCAATTTCTTTGTTAAATTAAACTTGTCTATTTCCTTAATCTTTTTATTTTTCTCATCATTCATCTGGGACAACGTATTATTTAATTCATTGTATTTGCCAAGATTTTTTTGAACTTGCATTATTTCTTTTTCAATTTCATTTATTTCACCAAGGATTCCCCGCATTCGACACTGCCCCCTGGGCTTAAATATCTCTAAACAGGATTTGTCTATCTCTTGTTCTATTTTCCCCAAAGACACATCCCCTAACCCCATTCCCACACCATAGATACGGTTCTTAATTTCTTCACCTCGCAAGCTTTGTATGTCATGTAGTTCATCAATAGTAAATGCATAAAGATTTTTAAAAACCTCTTTAGTGGCGTATCCTAAAAGAGAATTAAGATATGATTCCCCCTGATTTTCTGTCGAATCCGTGCGAATTACCGGACCATCTTTTTTATCTAATTGCCTATCAATTGAGATTAATTGCCCCGATGCTAAAACACATTGCAACCCCCCACCCAAACGACCTCCATTAACAGGAGTGTACTGATTTACTCTTTGGTTCTTCCCGGGAAAACCAAACAACACACATCGTATAAACTCAAGCAACGTAGTCTTTCCAAATTCATTGGGACCATATATAATATTTAGTCCCGAAGACAAGCCTTTCAATTTTCTAGCAGAAAAAACCCCAAACCCATCAATTTGAACTTCTCTAATTTCCATCTATTTTCCCAACAATTAAAAAACTATCTAAATTATTATTTTAATGACAATTTATTTCAACAGTTTGTCCAAACATAAGGACTTTGCTTTAACTAAAATATCTTTCATTTCTTCATTAGATAGATTGTTTAAATATTTTTCACCTTGCCAAGTGTCGAATGCTGGTTTAAGCACTTCTTTTAAATCTGCTAAGGATTTTTCCTTCTCTTCTAACTCAAAGAGGTTAACAAAATCAGCAATAAAATCTTTTCCTTTTCTTAGGGACTCAATATCGTAGATACCCGCGGTATCTAATTTTAGAGTCAACCAAATTGAAGACGCTCGTCCTTGAAAATAAGTTCTGATTTCTTCTTGAAGTTCTTGTACCGTATCTCCTCTTTTCAATTCAGAATGTACCTGTGTTCTTCCATTTAACGACAAACTAATAAAAACATCTCTCTGTTTGGTTTCGTCTGCAAAATTTTCGCACTTCGAGCGTACAACATGTATCACTTCCTCTAATGAAATAGTTCCTGTAAGGTCTACCTCACCTTGAATGTATCGAATCGCATCAACAGGTATAAATTGAATTATTGGAGCTGTATCTTTATTTAAGGTAACAAGGCAACAACCTTTCTCGCCAGACTCTCTCATGTGCCGAGCCTGACTATTCCCAGAATAAACTACGGCAGGATTACTGTCACGCAACACCTGAAAACTATGAATATGACCTAAAGCCCAATAATCCATTTTTGCAGCGATTAGATCGTCTATGGAGCAGGGGGCATAATTATCATGGCCGGACTGATGCCCTACATTTGCATGCAGCAGACCAATAGCAAAAATTTCATTATTATTACCTCGAGAAAAATTTTGAGCCAAATTTTTCCTCACGTCACGCGTGGGGTAACTTATTCCATGAATATATGCCTTCAGTATTCCGTTTTTTTTAACTGGAAGACATTCTACCTGCGTCCCAGGAAATACGTATACCCGTTCAGGCCACTTAATTGAAGCTGACCAACTATCAAGGGGGTCGTGGTTACCATGAACAATGAAAGTGTCAATCTCTGCATCAGAAAGTTTCTGCAATTCGCGACGAAATTTAAGTTGCGCCTCCAAACTTTTATTAGCTCCGTCGTATATATCACCAGCAATCAAA
>JABGTQ010000153.1 GCA_018647025.1 Nitrospina sp.
AAAAATAGAGAGTCTCATAATGACGGAAACGAACACTCGCGAAATTAATTGTGTGTTATGCAAAGATACTTATGCTCCAGTATTAGGTCCTGGAGAGGGAGAAAAAAGCTACCGTATCTATTGCTCATCCTGTGTGAACTGGGTGGCAGTGGGTAGGACAAATCCTCTTCGTCTTGCTTTACGAATAGTTTTAGGGCTTAGAGACGAAGCACTTTCTTTGGCTATACAAACTTGTCTTTCGTCGTGTAGTTGTGGTTCTAATTTTAGTTGCGATGCAGGGGGTCGTTGTCAAACGTGTATTGAAAAAATAGAAAGAGAAACAAAAGGTCCAACTTCAGGCAATAAAGATTTCACGAGTCCTTGGGGTAAGGATGAAATGAAAAAACTACAGCCTAAGTTTTTGGAATACATTCTTGGTAGTGAAGAGGACAACGACAAAATTAATTTAAAACAGCTCATTGAAAAATTTGAAGCGGGTGAAATGGGTGCGGAAGAGTATATGGAGTCAGTGGAGTCGCTCCAATTTCGTGAGTCCAACCAGGTTTCAGTGATTCAGGCGTGGGCTATGACCATGGATCCGGAAGACTTGTTTTCCAAAGTCGATGATTACGATTTAGTAGAACGCTATGGGTCGCGCATAATTGTTAGTATTGCTTCTGCATTGGAAAGTAGTATAGGAAGACCGGTTCTGACTACCTTGAACAATGAGATGGAGCAGTTTGATCAAAATACTCAACAGGAGTTGAGAACATTTATGCGAAAAATTGGAGGCGGTTTTTAGTCGCCTTTTATATTAAGTAATATTTTTTATTAATCTAAAAAACTTCTCACCGTTTGATCTGCCTGTTCAAGGTAAGATCCTCCAAATAAATTATAATGATTGAGAAGATGATAGAGGTTATATATATCTTTACGCTCAGTGTACCCTGGCTGGGTAGGAAAAACTTCTTGGTAGGTACTGTAGAATTCTTGAGGTAGTCTTCCAAACATTTCTGTCATTGCAAGATCAGCTTCTCTTAACCCGAAATAAACAGCTGGATCAAAGATATAAGGTGTTTGGTCATGACTGGCAAAATAGTTACCCGACCACAAATCACCGTGGAGCAACGCTGGTTTTTCATCGTTCAGATCGAGCAGGCTTCCAAGCTTTTCGCAAAATAAATCTAAACGTTTATCAATAGACTTTGGCAATCCTCGCGTTTTTCTTGCTAACTCCTGTTGAAAGCGAATACGGTGTTCGCGAAAAAAAACTAAGCCATCTAATTCTAGGTTATTTTTTTGAATGGTTTTTCCTATAAAATTATCGTGATCAAGACCATATTGCTCTTGAGTTTCCCTATGCATTTCAGCAAGCGCTTGGCCAAAACGACTGGCAAATCCATCCTTTGGAGTAGAGGTTTCAATATATTCAAGGAGTAAGAATTGTGGGTTGAATTCGTTTGAAATACCAAGGAAGAGAGGAACTCGTGGACCGTACTTTGGTTTGCCTAGTAATCGAAGCCCCTCAGTTTCAGCGTTAAAAAAATTCATTGGGGGAGAGGGGTTGTATTTTAAAAATACTTGTTCGCCATTAGACAATTTAAGAACTTGAGTCTCATTAATGCACCCACCTCGAATCGGTTCAACACATTTAATTTGAATGGATTTTCCGTAAATAGATTCTAATAGTTGGGAAAGGTTTTCTTTCATCTAAAGGTTCAAAAACTGTGATTTTATATGGGCAAGGATTTTAGGGGAAGTACGTTTAACCATTTGATAAACTGCATCAAATCCTTTTGCACCACCATAATAAGGGTCAGGAACATCTAGGTTCCCATAGTTTTCTGGATCAAAAGAACGAAAAAGCATAAGTTTATCCGGGGGAAGATTACTAGGAGCAATTTCTGCTAACCTAGCAAGATTACTATGGTCCATTGCCAGTACAAGGTTGAATCGATTGAAATCTTCACTTTGAAACTGCTGAGCCCTACTATTTAATATTATCCCTTTAGATTTGGCTGTTTGCCGCATTCGTTCATCTGGCAAACTACCAATGTGCCAATTGCCAGTTCCAGCTGAAGAAACAAAAATTTTTTGATCGAGTTTTTCTCGATTGACCAAGTCTTGAAATATCCCTTGGGCTAGTGGTGATCTACATAT
>JABGTQ010000154.1 GCA_018647025.1 Nitrospina sp.
CGCCAATAATTACTATGTCAAAAAAATTCTGCTTCATAAATCGAATAGCGTTAAAAAAAGTATTACATAGTTAAAACTCTTCAATCTACCAGTACGGCCCTTCTCTCGCCTTATATTCTCCACTGCTAATAACCTTGATACTTTACCCATCAATATGCTACTTTTTGAGTTACATAATTACGTATTGGAGAACAACTAGACCACAATAAAGGTCGGACTTGGTGTTTCCTGTGTCTAAGTATTTTTTTAATCTATTTTTTTGAAAGCTTAACTATGACTGAAAATAAAGACAGCGAATTAACATTAGATTCCGATTTTGCCAAAAAAGCAGCCGCACATATAGAACCTATTCTAAAACATTTAGATACCGAAGATATAATTATCGATAAAGATAAAATCACGGAACTTTTTGTAAAATTATGGGAACACGAAGATGGCGAAAACTTAGACGCCGCAACCCAACGATTGACCGTTATTGCCTTGTTTATGTATACCACTCATAACGTTCTTGAAGATTATAATATTAGAATAGATCGAGCTCGCCAACATATAACCCATTCTTTTAAGGAATGGTTAAAGCCTGATATGGATAAATCTATAGCCGATGAAAAAGCATCAACTAATCCATTCAAAGCTTTTGTCGACTCTAACCAAAGTGACTTTGATAATGTTTTTGGTTGGGAATATTTCATGCCTGATATTAAAAAAAATGATGCGACAGAATTAAACTTCAAGTTCAAGAAATGCTGGTTCGCCGAATTCTTTATCCGTTATGGTAGAATCGACTACATTTCCACCGCCTGTGAATTTGACAAAATACCATGGAATGCCAGGGAGGATTACGTAGACTTGAAGTTAACCAACCTATTTGCAAAACTCGGAACGCTTTGTCAGTTTAAATACACACCGATAAAAAAGTAATTTTTTTCACAAACTTAATCTAATTTCTTACTCAGCTGAGCATTAAGATTATTGTGAAACCATACTTCCCATTCACCAAAATTTTATTAAAACTAATCAAGAGCACCTTTGATTTATCCGTTAAACAAGTTAATAAGTAACAGAATAGTCAAATTCGTACTTTTTAACAACAAGCCTTATGAAACCTGAGATCACTTTGATTATAACAAACTGGAATGGGTCAGACCTTCTAAGAGAATGTCTACCAACTGTTCTAAAGGCAGTGAAGTTTGACCATCACCATGAATATGAAGTAATGGTTATAGATGACTGCAGCACTGACAATAGTCTGAAAATTTTAGCTAAAGAATTTCCAGAAATACGTGCTGAAAAAACACCAAAAAACCTTGGTTTTCAAGAAGCCAATAATTACGCTGTAAAGCTAGCAGGATCAAAAATTGTTATGCCCATGAATAACGACATTAAACTTGATCCAAAATCCTTATACTACCTCGCCCAACATTTTGATAATAAAGATACTTTTGCAGTAAGCGGAAAAATATTTGCTTTTGATCAAACCACTTTTTTATATGGGAACAGAGGTGGTTACTTTCAGAAGGGGCATTTTCACCTTTATGAGAAACCACCCGAAGATAAAAGCCAAACCCTGTTTGCCTGCGGTGGTGCGTTTATGGTTGTTCGACAGAAATACTTAGATCTAGGTGGATTTGATTCGATGTATCATCCTCTTTATTATGAAGAAATTGACCTCTCCTACCGAGCGCTTAAACGTGGGTGGAAGGTTCATTATGAACCACAATCCATCGCTTACCATAAAGTACAAGCTACAATCTCTTTGCAAGAAAAACGCAGACATATTGCTTTGATCTCTGCGCGGAACAACTACCTTTTTGTTTGGAAAAATATCCTTGATCGACCCATGATGCTCACATTTTTATTTTATATTCCTCTCTTTCTATTACGTGATTTATTTCAATTGAAATCACGGTTCTGGATTGCATTTTACATGGCACTTAAGAGACTCCCCAGAGCCCTTAAAGGTCGATCGATCGAACAATCAAATGTTCTTCATTCGGATCGAGAAACTCTTTCCCGTATCAATGCAAACTCCACTCAATTTCTCTAACTACTATGCCCTCGGTAGCCATTCATTGCAAAGCATCAATGTCTGATGGAATGGGGCACATCTATCGTCAGATCAATTTAGCAAATGAACTTAGAAAAAAAGGGTGGGAGATTTTTTTTTACATTCCTAACTTTGCTCCTGCTATTGACTTACTAAGTCAATCTAATTTTACCTCTATCATTATGGGTCCCCAGTCCCATGTTACCGAATACTTCAAAAAAAAATTTGATGTTGCTATTCTCGACATACAAGACACAACTGAATCATTAATTTTTTCAATACAAAAATGTACTCGCTATATTGTCAGTTTTGAAGATTTGGGTGCAGGGCGTAATCATGTAGATCTTCTTATAGACTGCAATTTAGCACCTTCGAAGATCAAAAATCTTCCTTCTTCTACTAGGGGATTATTTGGAACAGACTATTCTGTCCTCCATCCAGATTTTGCCTATTATCACGCTGAGTCAAAAAATTTTGGCACTTGCCTACAGTCAGTATTGATAAGCATGGGTGCTACCGACCCAAAAAACATGACCCTTCCTTTAACCAATTTTATTCTGCATGAAAAACATGAACTAAAATTGACCGTTCTGATTGGACATAATACGAAAATCACACATGCGCTTAACCAACTCTCAAGACAGTTCAAATTATTAGATATTCGAGGTCCCGTATCAAATATGGCCCAAATGCTATGGGGACATGACGTTGTAATTTGTTCTGGCGGCGTAACCCTTCACGAAACTATATCAGTAGGCACCCCTGC
>JABGTQ010000155.1 GCA_018647025.1 Nitrospina sp.
GTTGTATGAAAAATTCAAGGAACGAATTCCTATATTAAAGGTCAATGGAATAGAAAGTTTTGTGTATAAAACAAATGAAACTACTTTACGCCACAAACTGGATCGATTAAAAAATGAAAAATGAGCATTAGTTTAGGAGAATATTCCGACAAGTTCTTTAGCCTACTAAACAAGAGAAACTGTGTATGATGTCGAAGGCGAACTTCTCGAAAATAAAATCGTCAAATGACATAGTCCACACTTTGGGCTATAAAAAAAACCTAAATCATTTAATCTTTTTTGACTAAATAGATATATTTATATTATGCAGTTTTTTTATAGGGTACCCAGGTTTCTTTAATAATCCTCCAATCAATTTCATTTTTTTCCCAAATGAGTTCTTTTACCCCAATATCTGAATATCCATCTGATTTAAAAATTTGAATAAAATTAACTTCTACAGTATTTTTACTTTGAAAAATTCTTATATTTTTTAGTTGAATAGATATATTTGTATGTCTTTTTAAGGCCGTTTCTCTTGATATTTTCCAATCTTCATATCCCTCCTTTGACCCCTTAAATATTTTTGAATAAAATGAAAGGTAAAGCTCAATATTTTGTTTTTCCCAAGCCTGAGCCCATCTTTCTAAATGCGTAGAAAAAAGACCTTTTGAGGTAATTCTCTGACTATTATTTCGGTTAATATCTCTTTGTAATAGTTGTGTTGAATTAGATACTGATGTTTTTTTAATATCATTTTTATCAGATTTACGCTTATTCAAAACAACTCGTAGTTTATTTTTTTCTTCTAATATATGTTTCTCCATAAGCCTAGCAAGATTATCTTCCTTTGCCTTAGCAATGGCTTGGTTATTTGCTTCAATTGCTCTGACTTTTTCCAATTTTATTTGTTCTAATTCAGAGCGTAAGGATATGGCAGCTGCCTGAAGATCTCTAATCTCGGTATTATATTTTTCTCTTCTTTTTCCCTGTTCCCTAACCCTGGCGAGTTTTTCTTCCTTTGCCTTAGTAATGGCTTGGTTATTTGCTTTAATTGCTCTGACTTTTTCCAATTTTATTTGTTCTAATTCAGAGCGTAAGGATGTGGCAGTTGTCCGGAGATTTCTAATCTCGATATTATATTTTTCTCTTCTATTTTTCTGTTCCCTAATCCTGGCCAGTTTTTCTTCCTTTGCCTTTGTAATGGCTTGATTTGTGGGTCGAATAATTTTATTTTTTACTACCGTTTTAGAAAACTTTTTGTTTAAGAGTAAGTTTAATTTTTCTTGTGCTTTGATGAGCCCCTGATCGGCTGAAAGCTGATACCATCTGATTGCTTCCATGATATCTTGCGGAACCCCTTGTCCGTTCTCAAATGCAACCCCTAAACCAAAATTAACTTGCGCTGCCGCCGCTTTATTTATCAATAAATTTAATTTTTCTTGTGCTTTGATTAGTCCCTGGCTGGCTGCCAGCTGATACCATTTGATCGCTTCGTCAAAATTTTGCAGAACCCCTTGCCCACTCTCAAACATCATTCCCAAATTAATCTGCGCCTCTGCCATTCCTCTATTTGCTAAATCAGTAAACAATTGGAGCGCCGTTGTAAATTCTTTTCTACCTAACGAATTTATAGCTGTATCAAAAAGATCTACATCTAATTTATTTTCCCGAAAAGAATCCCTTCCAGCTTTTAATTTAGAAGAATTATCAATTATACTTGTGAGTTGTCCTTGTTTTGCCTTTGCCTTACCTTGATTCGTGGCTTCGATTGCATTAGCTTGCTCGGACTTGATTTGCTCTAGTTCAGATCGTAATGATGCTGTTATTGAATGTAGGTTTTTAATTTCTTCAAAACTCTTAAAGTCCTTAGAGTTTGTGTTGTTTTCTTGTAAAGGTTTCTTCGTTTGGTCTAAGAGTAAATTTAATTTTTTTTGTGCTATAGCGATACCTTGATTTGAGGCAAGTTGGTACCAATTTACTGCTTTTTGTGAATCTTTTGGTACGCCTTTCCCCATTTCATACATCCACCCCAAATTGGTTTGAGCTTTACCATTCCCTTGGGCAGCAGCAAGATTCCACCATTCAATAGCCTTGTTAAAATCCTTTACAACCCCAATCCCTTTAACATGCATCAAAGCGAGTTTGTTCTGAGCTTTAACAACTCCTTGTTCCGCCGCAAATTCGAACAACTTCTTTGCTTTTATTAAATTTGCCTTAACTCCTTTTCCCTTAAGGTACAAAACCCCTAAGTTGTACTGGGCTTGGGCAAATCCTTTTTTTGCCAATGGACGTATTAACCTATAGGAAGTTTTATAATCTTCTCTGTTATAAGCATCAATAGCCTCTTGATATTCAACAACTAAAGCAATTGACGGACTAGCCCATAACAACAAAATACTGATTAGAATAAATATTGAAACCTTTCTATTCATTTTGTCAACTTATAGGCCTATTTAAAAATTCTTCTTTATAAGGTATTAATTATTCTTTAATCATACTTCACGGCTATTTTTTA
>JABGTQ010000156.1 GCA_018647025.1 Nitrospina sp.
AACACAATCGCCCACGTTATCCTCAATAACTCCCGGTTTTCTTGGAGCGTCCTCAGAAATTTTTTCTTCATCCTTACCCACATGATCCGAACCAACATCTGCTATTTTTGTATAGATTCCACCTCCTAAACGAGCGAAGAGAGCCATCGAACTTGCTCCCATAGCAAATCCGGTAATAACACTTATCGATTCACTCTTACCAAATAAAAGAAAAAGCCCACCAACCCCTACCAAGCCTAAACTAGCGATACTCAACCCCATAACCGCTCCACCATTAAAAGCGATGTTAAGTGCTTTAGGCTTCCCGCCATCAAAAGCTGCTTGAGCAGTGCGCACATTTGCAGAAGTTGCTGAATTCATTCCAAAGTACCCAGCAAGCATAGAACAACTAGCACCTACGACATAAGATACTGATGTCCACAAACCTATCCAAAATCCTTTTTGAGATGAAATAACGATCATAAGAAGAATAAAAACTCCTGCAACAAAATAACCAAGGGTTTTATATTCCCGAGACAGAAAAACCATTGCACCATCATAGATGGACTCTGCAATTTCCCTCATTTTCTCATTACCATCTGGTTGCTCATCAACTTTTTCGTAAATTTTCCAAGTCACAATTAAACCAAAAGTTCCGAACACCACCGCAAAATATGAATAATTATGTGATAGGTTTAATGTAGCCATAAAGAGATAAACGGCCATAACAATAACAAGAAACAACAGCTCTCCTTTATACTCCTTTAACATTCTCCCCTATCCCCAGTTTTATTATTACGTTTATTCATTTCTATCAACGTTTCTTCAACTTTAATTACCGCTTTTTCAATAACCTCATTTAATAACTGGGTGTCCGCCTCGGGGAACGGGGTCAATACGTAATCAACTATATCCCCTCGATCGTCAGGACGACCCACTCCGACCCTAATACGACAATACTGATCTGTTCCAACTTTCTCGGTAATTGAACGTACTCCTAATTGTCCAGCATCACCGCCCTTATTTTTAACTTTAATTTTTCCAAGCGGCAAATCTATATCATCATGAATAACGAGAACCTGTGTAGGAAAAATATTTAACGCGGAAAGAATCAATTTTACCGATTGCCCACTATTATTCATGTAGGTCATAGGTTTTGCAACGATGACATCACAACCCTCTATTTTTCCTTCGCCATAGAGAGCTTTGTATTTTCCTTGGGAAAGTACAATCCGTTGTTTCTCAGCCAAACTATCGGCAACAAGAAAACCTATATTATGTCGCGTTAGTTCATAACGCGGACCAGGATTACCTAGTCCAATAATTAAGTACACATTGGATATGGTCAGGACTCTTTTTTGGTCGAATCTTCCTTGGCATTTGAGGTATCCTCTGCAGCTGCTGTTTCACCCTCTGCAATAACGGCCTCTTCAGTTGTTTCTTTTTTAACCTTCTCAAGGTGTACTGTAACAACTGCCTCATTGGATCGATGTAAAATTTTCACCTTATCAGAAAGGCTGAGATCTGACACGTGTAACACCTGATCAAGCTCAACATTTGTCACATCCAAGTCGACAAACTGCGGAATATCTGCAGGTAAACATTCTACATGGATCGATTTAAGAACTTGATTAACCAAACCTCCCATTTTTTCTCCAGCTGATTTTCCAATCAAATGCACATCAACGCTAACTTTAACTGTCTTGGAGATGTCTACTTCTAAAAAATCCACATGAACCCAAAGCTCTCTCAGTGGATGACTTTGAAATTCCTTTAAGATAACTTTACGCTGCTTATCCCCTTCCAAGTTGAGGTCAATCAAAGCGTTCTGCCCTTTTGCTGTTAAAATATCTTTAAGATTGCTAGGGGAAACAGAAAAGGAGAGATTATCTTTCAAGCCATATAAAACAGCCGGTATTTCTCCGTTTTTGCGCACCTCTTTAGTGGCGACCTTACCGGTTTTTTCTCTTATTTTACCGCTCAACACTTCTGACATTTTTATCTACTCCTTATAAATCAAACAATGAACTTACCGAGGTTTCTTGATTGATCCGCAAAATGGCCTCACCCAGCAAAGGCGCCACGGATAAAATTTTAATCTTTGGATGATTTTTCATGGCATCACGAACTGGAATCGTGTTGGTTGCCACTATAGACTTAATTTCTGATTTAGAAATACGCTCTATCGCTGGTCCAGACAAAACAGCATGTGAGCAACAAGCATGCACTTCACGCGCCCCCGCTTCTAACAAAGCAGCTGTACCTTCCACAAGAGTCCCAGCGGTGTCGATCATATCATCAACGACGAAGCACACCTTGTCAACAACATCTCCAATAATATTCATCGCCTTAGCCTCATTCGCCGCCTCTCTACGTTTATCGATAATAGCAAGGCTCACCCCTAGGCGCTTTGCAAAAGCCCTGGCGCGTTCCACTCCTCCCGCATCTGGAGAAATAACTATCATATCCTTCAATGCTAGACTTTGCAGATAAGGAATAAATACATTCATGGAAAAAAGATGATCCACTGGAATATTAAAAAAACCTTGTATCTGCCCTGCATGAAGGTCTACTGTCAAAACACGGTCTGTTCCCGCAGTCACTAGTAAATCTGCTACTAACTTGGAAGTAATGGGAACCCGTGGTTCACTTTTACGATCTTGGCGAGCGTAACCGTAATAAGGTATCACCGACGTTATACGCCTGGCAGAGGCACGTTTAAGAGCGTCGATCATGATCAATAGTTCCATTAAATTTTTATTTCCTGGGTAGCAAGTTGGCTGAATTATAAAAACATCACCCCCTCGAACATTTTCTTCAATGCGCACATAAATTTCTTCATCCGAAAAATCTTTGATCACCGTACGACCCAACTTAATGCTCATGTACTTGCAAATATCCTCTGAAAGCTCAACATTAGCCCTTCCAGAAAAAATGAGGACTCTACCATTTAGATTTTGTTGCATAAATTCCTCTGAAACCAAATAACTCTAATTAAAAGCTGGGGCGGGAGGATTCGAACCTCCGTATGCAGGCATCAAAAACCTGTGTCTTAACCGCTTGACGACGCCCCAATATGCATTTACTGCTTAAATAAGCTTAATCTTGTAACTAACAACCAATACACATTACTATTTATTTTTTTTCCTAAGAAAGTATTCTCTTTTTGGATAAATATAAAACACAACAGTTAGATTTTCCAAAAGTTAGTTGTTAGGTTAAGAGCAACTTAAAGTGGAGGACTTACTGGGGTTATGGTTCTTACATAATTTGCTTTGCTAATTAAAAATTTTCAAGACCATCCACTTTCAAGCTACTTTAGTTAGGGGTAGTTCAGGATTTCCTCCGGGAAAAATTCAGTAAAACTTTCAATCGTTTCCACAACAACCCTTTTCCAAGCACCACTCAAACCTGCGCATGCTACACGAGCCTTCTCCGAATCATCAAAAACACCAAAAACGGTTGACCCACTGCCAGATAAAAGAACACCCAAAGCCCCCAAAGATCGCAATTCGTTTTTAATTAATTGAACTTCTGGAAACCTTTGAATAACAACAGGTTCTAAATCATTGTACAGTTGGGATCCTAAACTTGTGATGTCGAATAAGGACAGGTTTTTCCGCAGAATGCTAATATTATTTACCCGTTTTGTCAACTTCAATTTTAGATTCCGATAGACCCATGAAGTAGCAATAGGGAACCCAGGGAACACTAATAAAACCTGAAACTTAGGGCAAGTTTTCAAGGCTTCCAGCTTCTCCCCACGGCCTATTCCTAGCGCGCAAGGCGAAGTAAGAAAAAAAGGGACATCCGAACCCAATTCAGCGGCCAATATAGCTAACTTCTCTCGCTCAATCTTTAAATTCCACAAACGATTCAAACCCATAAGTACTCCGGCGGCATTACCGCTACCACCTCCAAGCCCAGCACCAAATGGAATATTTTTTTTTAAACGAACACTGACCCCTTTGCCTTCATCTTGATAGTGCTTTCTCAATAGAAGGACTGCTTTGTAAACAAGGTTGGTCTCATCTACAGGAACTCCTGGTGCGTCACACTCTAATTTAATCCCCGAAGGTAAAAGTTCTAACTCTAGGTCATCATACAAAGATACCATTTGAAAAATTGTTTCCAATTCATGAAAACCGTCTTCTCTTTTTCCGTGAACATGAAGACCTAAGTTAATTTTAGCGGGAGTTTTAAATTTTATTTTCATTCTTCACCACGTCACCAATTACTCTTCAATTCATCAATCCCGACGCTAACTCAAATGTATCGAAAGGAATACCTTGGTTGATCATCACATCGGAAAACTTTACTACAATCGATTGTTTTTTTGACTTAACCTTGACTACAACCTTGTGAGCAAAGTTCAACTTATCAACCTTCCTGTAATCGTCCCAATATACTCTGTAAATTTCCTGAGCACCTTGAATCACGGTTAATGATATTGGCAATAACGTATAAGCATCTATTTCAATATCTACTCGTTCTCCTGTTTTCTGGTTAATTGTTTCAATTTTTAAAACTGTCTGGTCGCTGTTCCATTCTGCGACTTTCGTCTGCAAATGAGAAAGATGCGGTATCCCTCCTAAAAATACACTGATGTAATCTCCGAAGTCTATATAAACCCCAAAAATTCGCTGCATAGTTTCCCCAACCTCTTCCCCAGAGATGACACGATTTTTTATCGGGTCATACATTAAAGTTTTTTCACCTTCATAAATCAATACACCTAAAACCTGACGGAAGACGCTGTATGTATCCACTCGCATTGCTTCATTTCCTTTAACAAGCAATGTCTGTCTAAATGATTGATTAAAGTTTTTTCCAGAAATCTTTGTGCGTACAAATGCTTTCAAGTCTCGAATGGCCAATTTTCGAGCTTCGAGTTCAGAAAACAAAGATGAAAGAGACTTTATTTCTGGCTTCGCTACTTTTAATAAAGGTAAAGCCTTGGGTTGGCAGGAAACAATTGAAACAAACAGGAACCCTATTATATAAAAACGGCGGAAGAGAATTGCCATAGTCTGGACCAGAAGATTAAGGCGAGGTCTAAGCTTATTGATCGTATTAATAATTTAGAAAACTTTTTACCTTTTGAATCTTTTCTTTCAGCTCTTTAGGATCAGGCAACTCGTTACCGACATCATCCTTTTCCTCCAAAGTCAGAAAAAGGCTTGTTTCCCAAGCTTTACTAGCTTCAATATAATTCATCAATGAAAAATGGATATCTCCCAAATGGCTATATAAAACTGGGTCAGGGGCCGTATAAACCATCGCCTTTTTAAGTTCTCTAAGAGCTTTTCCCGACTCCCCTTTCTTGAAATAAATCCAGCTCAAGCTATCAAGAAAAAAACCATTTTTAGGTTGTATAGAAAGTGCCTTATTCAAATGACTCAGAGCTTTATCTAGTGATTTCCCTTCCATAGCATAAATATACCCCAAAAAATTGTGTGCATTGGAATGCATGGGATTAAGTTCGATAGAGTATTTTATATTTTTTATAGCTCGCTCAAATTCACCTGTCCGCTGCAGGAGAGCTCCTAATTCGAAATAATAAGAATCTTTATCTTTGTTTATCTCAATTGCTTTTTGCATTGAATCAATGGCTTTATCCAGTTGACCAACTTCAATAAATGCAATTGCTAAGGTGTGATAAAGAATGTCATTATTTTCATCTAGTTTAATAGCTTCCTCGATTAATTGAACGGTTTTTTTAGGCTGCTTATTCATACTATGCAACCGCGCTAAGTAAATCATTAAATGCGTGGACCGAGGCTCTGTTTTCATCAAAGTATTTATTTCTTGAATGGCTAAATCTATGCGTCCAAGAACTTCATAAATACGCCCAAGTACCATCGAAATTTTATTATTTTGTTTTCTCCCTTTAAGTAACTGAAACTCATCAAGTGCTTTTAAATAAATACCCTGCTCATAATAAACAGCTCCTATTTTCATATGAACTTCGGGAGCACCTAAAACTTCTTTTGCAGTTGTTAGATATATACTCGAGCCTACATTCATTGGTAAATTCGTATATTTCATAGCAGTCATGCGCTTCTGAATTTTTTCATTAAAAGGGTCTAATTTTAAAAATTTTTTGTATTGCTTTTTAGCCTCATCGGGCTTCCCCTGAGCCTCCAAAACCCAAGCCAGAAATTCTCGAGCATGCAAAAGGTTAGGGCGTAATTCCAAAGTTTGATTTAAAAATCCTTTCGCATCTTCTAATTTTCCTGCAATAATTTTAATCCTCGCAAGATAGAAATGCCCTAAGGGATTGTTTGGTTCTATTTGAAGTAACTTCTTATACATCTCTTCTGCAAGATCATATTGCTGACGAATTTCATAAATTACTCCGCTCAGAAGAAGGGCCCTTGCTGAACTCAACTTGGTCTGAGCTACGCGTTGATAATGACCTAGAGCTTTTTCATATTCGAGTCGCCTGCTATGAATATCTCCAATCATCATATTCAATTCGGGATTATCAGGAAAATGACCTAAAGACTCCTCGAGCGTTCTATAGGCATTCTCTATTTTTCCTGCCCGAATAAGGTTAATGGCTGACTGAAGATAAAACTCATAATCACCCG
>JABGTQ010000157.1 GCA_018647025.1 Nitrospina sp.
AAAGGTAACTTCTTGGGTTAAGAAAGGCGCTAAGCCGAGCGATACAGTGGCGTCTCTTTTGAAAAAAGCAGGAGTTGAATAAGACTTCTTTAAAGTCTCCTCCGTATAAAACGTGATTTAGGAAACACTTGCCTTTTGTTTTTCAGGTTTCGGTTTAAGACCTGATCAAGTTATAAGTAGCCTAAATTTTGCGTGATTATGGGAAAGGACGATAACAATGAAAGAACTTATTTTGGTTATTGCCAGGGCTTTGGTTGACAAGCCTGACGAAGTAGAAGTTAGAGAAATTAAGGGTGGAATTACAGTAATTTTTGAACTTAAGGTTGCTAAAGAAGACTTAGGAAAGATAATAGGCAAGCAGGGGAAAACGGCTCACGCTATGCGGACGATTCTTATTGCTACGGCTACTAAGCTTAAAAAAAGAGCAGTCTTGGAAATCATTGAATAGAAATGAACTGGGAATCTATCGGGGAAATTACTAAGACGCATGGTCTTAAAGGAGAGTTAAAGTTTCACCCTTCGATTGATGAACCTTGGATTGTCGGATTAAAGAAAGTTCGGTTGAGCTTTAAAAACGCACTGGAAGTCTACGCAGATTATGATATCCGATCAATTCGTGGTAAAGGCAGCCCTTTTATTATAAAGTTTAAAGGAGTGGACAATTTAGAAACTGCAAGTAACCTTGCCGGGCAGGTTCTTTATATTTCTCGGGACAAATTCCCAGACTTACCAGAGAATGAGTATTATTGGTTTCAGATTGAAGGCCTAAAAGTGTATGACGAAGTTGGCCGCTATTATGGAAATGTCGAAGAAATTATTCGTACAGGAAGTAACGATGTGTATGTGGTTCGTGATGACAAAAGGGAACTATTGCTTCCCATGATCGACTCTGTTGTCAAAACAATAGATCTTGAAGCAAGAAAATTAATTTTTCATCCCTTGGAGGGCTTGCTTGAAGACACATCAGTTTGATATTATCACGATATTCCCAGAAATGTTTGAGTCTACTTTTAACGAAAGTATTCTGAAGCGTGCGCAAGATCAGGAATTAATAAACATAGACCTCCATGACTTGCGTGAATATACTCTGGACAAACATAAAAAGACGGATGATTATCCTTTTGGTGGTGGGGTTGGGTTGCTTATGTCCATCGATCCTATCGTTAGGGCAGTTGAAACCATTAAGAAAGCTAGGTCGGGTGCACGGTCGATTTTACTTTCTCCGGGAGGAAAGTCATTCAATCAGAAGATGGCATGGGAGTTCTCTCGGGAAGAGAATTTGATTTTTGTTTGCGGTCGTTACGAGGGGGTTGATGAACGGGTTTTAAATTTTGTTGATGATGTTATTTCCATTGGCGATTATGTGATGAGTGGTGGGGAGATCCCTGCAATGGTTTTGATTGAGGCTATCTCAAGGCTTATCCCGAACGTTGTAGGGGATAAGTCATCTCTTGTTGAGGAATCCTTTGAATGTAACAGATTGGAGTACCCGCAGTATACAAAGCCACGTGAGTATAGAGGGTTAAAGGTCCCGGAGGTTTTGCTGTCAGGCAATCATAAAAAAATTCAGAATTGGCAACACAAAGAAGCACTAAAAAAAACAGCTGAGATAAGACCGGATCTTTTGAGTAAAGAAGCAGAAAAAAGTGATTAAACTTAAGCGGAAAAAAATAAAAAGGAACAAAAACTTTAAAGTTTAACTTGGAAGATATAATACAGAATGAAATTCACCTAGCTCTGATTCATTATCCGGTGTACAACAAAATTGGTAAGGTTGTTACTTCATCGGTAACTACGCTGGATATACACGATATTTCCCGTGTGGCGAAAACTTATAATGCTAATAGTTTTTGTGTAGTGACTCCGCTAAAAACACAGCGGCAGCTGGTTGAACGTTTGATTGAGCACTGGATGACTGGTTTTGGGGCGGAATATAATCCCACTCGAAAAGAAGCACTGCTTGTAACGAAGGTGATGAATAACCTTTCAGAAACAGTTCGAGCCCTCACGGAACTATATGGGAAGAGACCAGTTACAGTCGCTACTTGTGCTAGTAAGTTTTCTGGAAGTGTTAGCTTTAAGCACGTTAGGAGCGAAATACAAAAAGGAGAACCCATTCTTTTGTTATTTGGAACTGGTTGGGGACTTGAAAAAAATATTCTCAACGAGGCTGATTATGTTCTCGATCCTATTGAAGGGTTTGGGGAGTATAATCATCTCCCAGTTCGTGCTGCTGTCGCGATTATCTTGGATCGCTTGATATCGAGATAAAATATTATATGATTATGATTAGATGAATTATACAAATATAAGGAGAGGGTAATGAGTTTGATAGATAAGATTGAAGCAGGGGAGCTAAAAAAAGAAGCTTCTCAGGTTCGTGTTGGAGATACTGTGAAAGCCCACATTCGTATCGTTGAAGGTGAAAAGGAACGTGTCCAAGTATTTGAGGGAGTTGTTATACGCTTACATGGAGGTGGAGTTCGAGAGACAATGACCTTACGTAAAATTTCTTTTGGAGTAGGTGTAGAAAGAATTATACCGCTTCATTCACCGCGCTTGGAAAAAACAGAAATTATCAAGCGGGCCAAAGTTAGACAAGCAAAGTTGTATTATTTAAGGGAGCTTAGAGGGAAAGCGGCCAGACTAAAGGAGCTTAGGCCAAAGTTGGACTCAACCAAAAAGAAAAAAATCAAAAAGGCCGTAAAGAAAAAAGACTGATAGTAATATTCTAAAAGAAAAATCAATATAAAAAGCCCGAAGAAATTTTTTCTTCGGGCTTTTTATATATTTGGGCATGGTTTATCATTTAATGGATGAAAGAATTAAGTTAAAACTTATTATAGGTAAAATTAATTTATAAGATAACTAACAATATCGGATTTTAAAAATATAAATAACTATCTAGGAAATACTTCTCTGGAGTTAATATGGAAATTAAGAATAGGGAGCACCTTTAAAATTTTTATCTTATTTGTTGGAAATGTTTGGAATTTATTTCAACATGACTTTAAAGGTGACCCAGGTTTTTAATTTTTATCTAATTTTAAAGATTAATTTTGTATCATACTTGAGACTTATGGATTTTTGTTAACCGTAACCCTAGAATTGATTGACTATTAATAAATAAAAGCTCTAGAACAAGTTATGTGTATATTAAACAACAAGAGCGAGTATCGCTAGAATGGTTAAACGTTCGTGCGGAAAAAATGGAAAATAAATTCAGCCGACAAAGAAGAAACTTTCTGAAAAAACATTTATTCTTAGGAACATTTGTTGCTGCCGAATGGTTGCTTCCTTCTCAAAGCTATTCTAATTGTAATCTTACTCCTCGAGAATCGGCAGGTCCTTTTTACCCATTAAATTACCCTTCTGATCAAGATAATGATTTAACCTACTTGAAAGATAAATCCAAAAAAGCGAATGGAGAAATTATATATATCAATGGAATCGTACAAGATGATAATTGTCAGCCAATTTCAAAAGCTATCATTGAAATTTGGCAGGCGTGTGCGACAGGTCGCTACAATCACCCGGAGGACCGGAACCCGGCTGAACTAGATCCCAATTTTCAGTACTGGGGAAAAGCGGTTACTAATGTGCACGGGGAATATAGGTTTAAAACCATAAAGCCAGGCTCGTATCCTGCGAGTTGGTTTTGGACTCGACCTCCTCATATACACTTTACAGTTCGTTCTTCAAAACATTCTGAACTAACCACCCAAATGTATTTTTCAGGTGAACCTCTAAACAATAAAGACCGCCTTCTTCAAAATTTTTCAAAAAAAGAACGTGAAAAATGTATTGTTAGTTTTTATAAAAAAAAACAACAATCAGGTCAATTTAATTTAACTCTTAAACGTCAATAATCTAAACAAATAGATAACGTTTGAAGTAGGTCTGCTTGATTAATCACTTGGTGAATAAATCTCCTTATAGTATTTTTAAAAATTGATTGGTATAAATTTTGTTAAAATTTAAAGAAAATATTTATCCCCAAACGGCGGAAGTTATAGATAGGGAAGATCCAGAGCCCTTGTTTGATCCCTATGATTTTATAATGCAAGCGTTAGTTTCAGAAAGAGAAGTCTTTTATAGTCTAAAACAAGTTGTGGCAGAAGAAGCATTAGAAAGGCTTTCGATTCTATATCCTCATGCTTCTAGGTTTGGAGGAGTAGACATTTTAAATTCAATTTCAAAAAGATTGCTAGAGGCTATTGTACAACCCAGCTTATGGTACGAAATGAACGCTTACCATTACTGCTACCTTTACGATTGTCTTACGAGTATTGTAGAGGATTATAGCTATTCAGATTCGGAGCAACGGATTAAAACTTTTCCAGAAATGATGTCAGCTGATATTGATTTTAACGAATTTCTGAATAAATACTTTTATAACACAACATTTCTTATCAATCTGGAGCGGTATAATGATCTGGAACGAGAAGAAAAATTAAAGCTTGGACTCGATGATAACTGCTTATTTGGAGTAATCAATGGGCTGACTCCTACCAAAGAAGAAATAAATTTAATTATTTTGGAAAACAATCCTTACTAAATTTTTTATTAATAATCCTTGGCCAGTAAACTATTGAGTTTAAACCAGAACAAGCATTGATTCTCTGAAGCTTCAGGGTTTCCACTTCTCTAAGTGATAGGCAGAGTCCCAGAAAGTCCACTCTAATCTTGATGACATTAAAAATGCATCTTGCATCATAGATAACTGCTTTTGATTTGCATCTTTGGCAACACGGTTAGTTAAGTCAATAGCTTTTTCCACTACTTCTTCGAACTCTTTTCCCGAGTAGGTATCTATCCATTTTTGATATGGGTTGTTTGGTGTAGCATTAATGTATATATGCTTGCCAACCTCTCGATAAATCCAGAAACAAGGTAGTAACGCTGCTAAAGATTCTTCGTAACTTGAGTTTGTGGCTTTAGAAATAAGAAAATGGGTGTAAGTAAAGCAACCCGGGGCCTTTTTCACATCAAGGCTTAAGCCATAAAAATCAAAATAGAACTTGTGCAATTCTCTTTCTGCTACAACAGCACCTTTTGAAAAATCAAGAAGTAGAACGAGGTCTTCAGAGCAGGAAGCTCTGCTCGCAGATATGGCTAGCGCACGGGCAAAGTCAGCTAAATAGAGAGAATCTTGTTTGATATAAAATTGAAATCTTTCTTTGGAAAGAGTTCCTTTTGTTAATTCGATGTTAAATGGATGCGTTAATATAGAATTATAAATAGATGAGATTGATTGCCACGCTGATTTTGAAAAAGACATATTTGATGTAATTAAGTTAACCAAAATTTATAAAAATGCATTACAGGACCCTTGCCTTTTCCTAATGTAGTATTTTTGCCAGCTTCTAAAGCTTCAGTAAGGTATTTTTTTGCTAATGAAACTGATTCTTCTAAGCTATAGGACTGTGCGAGAAAAGCAGTGATCGCGGATGAAAAAGTGCAACCTGTCCCATGAACATTAGAGGTATTAATTCGTCTCTGTTTAAGCCATTTTATCTTACCATTTTTATAAACTAAGCAGTCGTCACTATTTGACCCTGAAAGGTTTCCACCTTTTACAACAACTGCTTCTGGACCTAACGCGCACAATTCTAACCCCGCAGCTTGAATTTCTTCTTGCGAATTAATAGTGCGGTCTAATAGCGCTTCTGCCTCCAATATGTTTGGTGTGGCAATCGTTGCTAAAGGAAATAATTCTTGTTTAATTGACTGGATAGCATCTTCTTGCAATAAGCGGTCGCCACTTTTAGCAAACATAACCGGATCCAGTACTATTTTGCTAATCATACTTTGATTTAAGCACCTAGAAACTTCCATAACAGTAGAAATATTAAATAGCATACCAATTTTAACTGCATCGACTCTAATGTCTTCTAGAATTGATGTTATTTGTGCAGCTAAAAACTTAGGAGGAATTTCTTGTATACTCTGAACTCCTTGGGTATTTTGGGCTGTCAATGCAGTAATAGCAGACATGCCATAGCAACCTAGTGCAGAAAATGTTTTTAGATCCGCTTGAATCCCAGCACCACCACAATTGTCTGAACCCCCAATAGTTAAAGAACAAAAGTATTCATTTTTTTTAGTCAATTAATGTTTTCCTAAAATGAGGTATGAAAATATTTATATCTAATATCATATTGGTAATCCAGTAAAGAGAAAGTATTAAGTAAGTCAAATCCAAACTTATACTTATCTGACGGGTTATCTAATTAAAAAGAGCAATATGATATTTAAAAAAAATTAATTATTCTATTTATATTTTTTACGTGGTAAATGTATGACTAAAGTATTTAAATTTTAACTGGATTAATGTTATTAATCTAGAGTGGTAAGGAATTGAAAAAGGAAAAATAGTGTCTAAAGAAACCTATAAAGGTAACCTTTTTTGTTTTGGACTAGGGTTTACTGCTAAAACTTTGGCAAGAAGCTTAATATCTAAAAATTGGTTGGTTTCTGGGACGAGTCGCAATCTCAATCTAAATGATACGTTAAAAAAAAATGGCGTTTCAGTTTACTTATACGACGGCAATCAAGTTGTACCTGAAATTACCGATGCAATTCAAAGTGCCACTCACATTTTAATCTCTATTCCGCCTCAAAGTTCAGGTGACATAGTTCTTCAACAGTTTGGTGCTGATTTCTTGAATTGGGGTCATTTGAAATGGATTGGTTATATTTCCTCCACTGGAGTTTACGGAGATACTAAGGGCGAGTGGGTTGATGAGACTTCTCCTCTAAAACCAGTTACTGCACGCGGTAGTCAACGATTAGTAATTGAGTCTTCCTGGCTTAAAATGCAGAAAAAATATGACTTGCCAGTTGTGGTTTTTCGTTGCGCAGGTATCTATGGATCAGGGCGTAATCTCTTGCGTTCAATTAAGCAGGGTCGTGCTAGGAAAATAAAAAAACCAGGGCATGTGTTTTCTCGTATACACGTTGAAGATCTTGCACAGACCTTAGAAGCTTCTATGCAACGTCCACAACCAGGTGAAATCTACAATGTAAGTGATGACTGCCCTTCATGCCCTTCAGAGACTTTAGACTATGCATGCGGATTATTAAATATTGAACCTCCTGCTCCTGTTTCATACGAAAATGCTGAGCTTACTGATATGGCTCGTAGCTTTTATCAGGCTAATAAGAGAGTCTCAAATAAAAAAATAAAAAAAGAATTACATATTAAACTTCAGTATCCAGACTACCGTGTGGGATTGAGTACTTTAATTCAGGAATAGTATTATTTTCATTTCTTTAAAGAAAAAACTAGTAAGCCTCTATTAAAACTATATTTTTTCTTGTGGTTTCTAAAAACGATTCTTTAGGGAGTTTTTGTGTAACTTGATGTTTATCTTTTAGCTTAAGTTTATCGATTACGCTAATAATGGTTGATGCTGGAATTGCGTAATTGTAATTTTGTGTTTTTTCGAATTCATAAAAACTAGCTGCATGTGTTCTATGGAGAATCATTCCCACAAGGTCATTATTTGAATTAAATAGTGGACCCCCACTATTAATTAAATTTAAGGGCATAG
>JABGTQ010000021.1 GCA_018647025.1 Nitrospina sp.
CTCGGCAGCACAACCAATCATCCGACCAAACAAAAAAGTTGCAAAACTTGATGTTTCTATATCCGCTTCGGCTAGATTCCCTGCCTTATACTCACCCCAAACCATCTTGAGTAAAATGACAGCAATAACTGCATCGATATTCACGCAGTAGACGTTTTTACTGACCTTAGCTTTAAACATCGAGTTTACAATCGAGTGGTAATAATCTAAAAAAACATTGCTAATACCTTTTTCCTCAAAAAGCTTACGAACAAATTCTTCCCGGGGGTCAAAATTAATATCTTTTCCCTTAAAGATAGGATGATTAATGCATGGAACCTTAGCATACTCTAAATTACCAATAGTCTTTTGTTCTGCTTTATAAGCCTTATATTTATTGGAATACTCTAAAGCCATTGCATCAAGATCGAGCCCATGATTTTTATCATCAGCTGCTTTGAGACTTGTATCCTTGAATTGTTCGATAAGAAATGCTGCTGCTTCATAACCATTACCACCATGCGCAAATCCCGTGTGCGTGAGGAATCCAATAAATGCCTTATTTACTTGTACACGATCTGGCATTTCTGGTCCATCTGCACTCACAGCTCCCTTTGAACCCTGAGCGGAAATTGTCCCCGGTCCATTTGTGATAATCAGTCCAAGAAGAACTTGAAACTCAAACAATTCATCATCACTAGGTTCGCGTCCCATCAAAGATAGAAATGCCGTTCGAGTAAAAGAGAAACCAGAGATAAGTTCATCTACCTTAACTCCACAAAAGCTATCCTCACTTTGCTTATCAGCAGAAGCAATAACTCCTACGATAGTGCTATAAATGCGTGAATACCAAGGAAGCCGAGTGATGGTACCTTTAGTAATCTTCTTGGATTTCAGCCCATTCCAACCAAGTGTTATCCAAATGGCAGCAATCATCGCGTCCGTAGAAGGCTTACCACCCTCCTGCTTAGCAAAATCAAGCAAAAATTTGATAAAAACAGATTGTGCACCCTGACCAAGGCAAGCAGCCATCTTATCAGCGCAAGAGTCATCAACCTTAGCGAGTATAGTATCCTTATGCGGTTTGGCAGATTGAAGCTCTTCCTTATAATCATAACTACCCAGCGGGTCACTAAACTTGGCAAACTGAAAGAGACTCAATAATGCTTTTGCTGCATCCATAGCTGGTTCAACCATCTTTTTCCCAACGATAGCAACTGCTCCAGAAACAACCGTATTAGGGGAGTTCCCACTTTCACGTGAAGCTTCTGCTGCAGCCAAAGTAGCTTTGCCAAATTGATTAACGTGGGCATTAAGCGCAATATTTGCAATTTTTTCACCATACTCACTTGGATACTCACGACAGAGAGCAAAGACTAAATTAGCTTCAAAAGTTTTTGTAGACGCATCAAGAATCGAAGTTTGATGAATTTTAGAAACTTGAGTCTTCGGATCCATCATTGAAGCGCCACTTGTATCCTTAAGAGTCTCCCTTCGGTACTGAGCACCCACCTGTTTATCGAGTGCGGCGATCTGGTCATTGTATGGAGATATCGCCTCGACGATAGGAGTATCCAATTCTTTTGGTAGGTTCAATCCTTGATTGTTACCAAACCAACTCTTTAAAGCAAGACTACCTTTGGGTTCAAAGTCGGGTTTTTTGCCATTTAATTTCATAACCTCCGTTAATGCCTCAGGGATGTAAGCTATGTTAGTAACTAAAGCCCCCTTCTTAGAAGCAATTGGATTCTCTGGAGTAAAGATACCGTCCACACCAAAGTACTCCATAAACCACTTTTCTTTTGCAAGAGCATCATCACCCGAACCTGCAAGCGAGCCCGCGTGGCCACATGCTTTACTGAGCTTCGCTTTCCAGCGACCAACCACACAGGCTACTATTGGCTTGTCTGTTTTAATATCTTTTTCGTAATACCCTCCCGGCTCGCTATACATTACAGCAGCCTGAGAGCGATCATCCTTGTCCAGTGCGTAAAGGAATTCTTTAGGTCCATACTGGATATAAACATCCTTACCACTAGAGACAGAAGTCGTGGTGCCCCAGCCAGCTGTTGCAAGATAAACCGCAATCGTCGTGGTAAAGTTTCCAGAATTAGAGAAAAGGGCTATCGAGCCTTTTATCAATGACTCTTCAGGAGCATTACCACCCAAAGCTCCACCAAGACGAACATGGTTCCATGAATCAGCAAGACCTAAACAATTTCCACCAAAAAGATCCACACCATTTGCTTGGCAAATCGCCCGCATGATACGAGAATCTTTAACTGCAACTTTTTCGGTAAGAATAATAGCTTTTTTAAGGTCAGGGTTATCCCTTACAGCCTCAGCAATACCATCTTTAACCCCTGAAGGAGGCAGATAGACTACCACGGTATTAAACTTGTGACCCGCGGCCATGCCTTCTTTGATTGAATTATAAACTGGAATTTTGCCATTTTTGGTACTCAGAGATTTACCAGACTTACCTGGGCCTGTTCCGAACACAATATTTCCACCCGAATAATCATTACTAACCGGGGTAACACCTGAACTTTCTTTTCCTAAAATATTTAAAACAACTACCCTGTCATCCTTGGTAGCAAGTTCTTCAAGTGAATTAATACCTACGTAGTAGGGAAACTCTCCCACACCTTGCTTATGCATTATTCAAACCCTCCTATTTCCACTTCTGTCTTAAATATATAGTGAATTAACTGAAGTTATTTAATATTCATTTTCGCTGCGATTTCCTCTTTACCACTACCCATCATCCATTTGTTAGCCGCCATGGCATAATTGATCACTTCAGACATCGCACTGTCGTGACCAAAAAACCGATAAGGGACTCCCAATGACTCCAAAATATCACGTAGATAGCCCATTCCCCTTATCAAATTAGGACCACCACGGCCAACCACTACAAACAATGGCTTAGGTCCATTAGCTTGAAAATATCCTCTAAGTCCATCACCTATAGCTCGTAATGTTTCATAAATATCTGTGTTGTTTGCTTTACCACCAATTATGAATAAAACGTTTGATTGTTCCAACCAATGTTTAAAAGTAATGTTTGAAATTTCATTCATCTTCTCGTAGGGAGGATTTCCTCCAAAATCAGAGGAAATTGTTGCCGCCTCACCAAGTAATTCCGTAACCATAGCATTTGCTCCGCCACCAAAAGTAGGCGCCGTAATAGTTCCCCTATCGTTGATTACATATACATCACTTTGCCCTTGATAAGTTCTCAGCTGGTTGATCTCTTGCTCAAACTCCGAGTTATCCTCAGCAAAAATATGTGCAGGAAGATCCAATCGTTTCCATGCTGGGTCATCTTGATCAAAAGCACATTTAAAATCGCACGCCAAAGGGGCGTAGCGCCCACCTTTTCCTGGCATCATCCTAATGGGATTCAATTCAAGCATCGTCATTCCATAGTTATTATACAAATCCCATAATTTCGGAAGGTTCTGCACTAATGGACTAATGATTGCTGGCGGAGCGCCCAACCCAACAAGAGCATTAGACACATGAAACGCTTTGAGTCCGGTCAGCGCATCAAATGGGACAACTGCAATTTTATCTTCCGGGAGATCTTCAATGTCCACCCCACCATGATGAGTTAAAGTCATTGATGGAGAGCGATGGATCGTACTGTCTGAAATTGAAAAATAAACTTCATGGTCTGCGGGAACAGCTGCTTCATAGGTAACACCATCCGACTTCGCAGAAATGTTTCCTATTTTGTGCTCGGCAAAATAGAGACGTTCCTTTTCACTCAGAGCATCAGTAAAGTTTTTCGCGCGTCCAATAAGTCCTGACTTTCCTTTTTTACCGACACCTCCCTTAAATACAGGCTTAATGAAGATCTCGTTATGTCTTTTAATCATATCTTTAATGTCATCGACACTCAGTTCCGGACCCCGCACCTCAGAATGAGGATACTCAACTAGGTCCAGCAACTTCCTGCCCCAAAGCATGCCGGTGATTTGCATTTTTAATCTCCTACTTATTTTAGCGAATATTAATTGTTAATTACCAATAGCAATACAGATCTCATACAGATATAGCCTAGCTTCACTTAAAGTAGCTTAACTATTAATCGAATTAACTCAGAAAACCAATCTAACTATATGTCAAACCCTATAATATTGAGAGGATGTATTTTAAATAAAATCCTATTTTTGTCAACATCAATGAGGGTCGGTCTGAATCAGTAGAGCGGAAGGTAATTTTTTGGTTTTACTAATCGAGGAAACTAGTGCAATTGACCTTTTGAACCGCGGACTATAATTGAGGGATCTATATGGTTGATATCAGCACATCCAGTGAGAATCATTGCTTTTTTTAATTCACTTCGTTTTTGATCTAGATAAAACTCTACCCCTTCCTGAGCAGCTCCAAATGCGGCTATACAAATAGGTCTTCCTATCATCACTGCGTCAGCACCAAGGGCTAACATTTTAAGAATATCTATTCCCTCTCTAACACCACCATCTACAAGAATCTTTACGCGTCCCGCGACAGCATTTGCTATTTCAGGTAATACTTCTGCAGTTCCTGGCATCGCATCCATTACTCTGCCACCATGGTTTGAAACAACTATCGCATCGGCCCCAGCTTCAATGGCCGCAAGGGCTGTCTTCGCATTCATGATACCTTTGAGAATAAAGGGAACTGAGAGGTGAGATTTTAATTCAAGAAGTTCCTCAATTGATTTAGGACCAACAGCCTGGTTTTTCATTGACATGGTCTTAAATGATACCGCATCAATATCGATACCTACAGCAATAGCCCCAGCATCTTCAGCGGCCTTGAATCTTTTAATGATATCAATATTAAAAGCCCGGGGCTTAAAAATAGGAATGCCAAGACCTCCCAATTTCTTAATTACCTCAAGACCAATTAGGTATTTATTTGGACTAGCTCCATCACCGACCATACCAATAGTTCCCATACTAATACATCCATTGACTACGGTTGCTGCATATTCCTTTTCGTCCATTCCTCCAGCAAGGTTGGTTTCCATGCCGGTAATAGGAGCTGCAAGTATGGGAATCGACAGCTTTTGCCCAAATAGATTTATGGACAAATCAGGATCCTTAATATTATGGATAGTACGTATATTAATCTTATACCTTGCAAGAGCATGAAGGTTCTCGGTAAAAGAAGAACCTGATCCTATTCCACCAATTCCGGGTACTTTACCAGCGCATTCAATTCCATCGCAAACAGTACAGGCTTTACAAGCAATATAAAATTTCTTTCGTGCGTTATTACGTATAACTTCCCAAGTCAGTTCGCTCGGTTCACCCACTTTTATTTGAATAGTCTGGCGAGCTAAATCATTAATTTCAACAGCTTTTTCTCTGGTTTTAGCAGTGGTAATGACATACCCCGTCTTGCCCAAATTACTCCGAAGTTCTTCAGTAGAGTCCCCTGCTTCCTTCATTAAAATAATTTCTTTGACTCCCTTGATCTTTCGGGCATCATCCACACCACTAATCGATAAAATTTTTCCGGCCTTTGGAATGATCGCCCGTTCTACTGATACTAGCTCATATTTTTGCTTAAGATCAGTTGGTGTATCACCGAGCGCCACCTCAATAGCAGCTTTCATTAAGTTGATACCTGTTGCCAAAGGATAAGTAAAAGTTGACATCCACCCGCCACTCAATCTAGCAGCTATCTCGATAATTTTGGGTCCTTCTGCGGTAAGCTTAATATCTCCTTTCGCAGCACCAATATCGATCCCCAAAGCTTTAATTGCTGAACAAAATAATTTAACAGCCTGATCCTGCTTTTCTTGGAGTTGATTTGAAGGAAGTGTATGACCCACTTCCACAAAATATGGTGTGCGTTCAATAATTCGATCAGCAATACCAGTCAATTCAATGCGACCCCCAAAAACCAAAGCATCCATACTAAGTTCCGGTCCCTCCATGAACTCTTCAACGATCAGTTTTCCACTAATCGAAGCTTCTTTGGCTTCGTGGAAAGCTGTGAGGGCTTCATGAGGTTCACTAATCATTTTAACTCCTCGTGCCCCCATATTGTCACAAGGCTTGATAACCAAGGGTAAGGGCATTTCTTCAATGGCAGTATTAAGATCGTCTATGGTCCAAACAGGTTTATAATTTGGAACAGCAATACCCATTTCATCCAACCGACGACGCATCTTAATTTTGTCTGTCGAGCGTTCAGCAACCTCGAAGGGAATCCCTGGTAAACTTAATGCATTAGCAACCGCAGCCACGGTTTGTGATGCATCTGTACCAACCGTCATCACCCCATCAAGTGGACATGACGAGTGAAACTGTTTCGCTGCATTAACAGTTAAGTTAATATTACGAGTACTAACTTCTATGGGGTAATCTGCTATCAGCATTCCTTCTGCGTCGACATTGTAATCAGTCACAACAACTTTAAGCCCCATTGACTTAGCAACCTTAATAGCAGGAACCTGAAATACTCCTCCTCCTATGATCAATAAATGTCTCTGTCGCTTTTTAACCATAAAGATTCCTAACCTGATTGTTTTCTAAGAAAGAAAACAACTGAAATTACTGCGAAGATAATCAGTGCCATTCCCTAATTTTACATGAGAATTCTATTTCTTATCGACAAAACGCAAATTCCCATTAAACAATCGTTCTCTCAAGAGTTTAGTAAAGGCATTAAACCTCATAAATAAAATTATTCTGTCCTACGATCCTAATCGTCAACTTACTTAATTTGTAATCCAAAAAAATCTCTTAACACTGAATATCTTTCGAGAACCAAATTTGTTTGATTTTACAATATTCTCTGGTGATAATCAGCCTTTCTGGTCTATTTAAAATAAAACCTCACATCGGCAAACTAATGTCAAAAATCACCAAAGAAGATAAAAAATTTGCGCGCGATGGACTGACGTTGGCTAAAGTACTATATTTCTTACTTATGCCATTTCGTCCCAATCTTCTTAAAACCTATATGGCAGTTGGTAGTTTCGTAGAAGTACCTATCGAACAGCTAAAAATAGATGGGATAAAAGGCATCTTAATTGATGCCGATGGGACACTAGGCCCACACCACTCAAGTGAGTTTTCCTATGAAGTTGTTGAACACATTAATAAAATGGTTAACCATGGGTTTAAGGTGGCCATTTATACCAACGCATCTGAGGATAGGTTTCACCAGTTTGTGGGTATTAATGTGGTAACTAATGTCCCCCCAAAGCCAGATAAATGTGGTTTTGAAAAAGCTATGAAGAATTTTCTCGATTTAGATGACTCAAATGTCGTTTGTATGATTGGGGATAATTTTCTTACGGATGGAGGAGCGCGTTTGGCAGGAATGCATTTCATTCATATTTGCCCTATAAAGGGTGATGAATCTTTTATCCACTCATTCACAAGAAATATCGCATTTAAAGTTGCCCAGTTTTACTTCCCGAACTCATTCCCATGAGCATTAAAAGGTATTTAACTAATTAGTTTTAGAAAAAATATCGTATTACAAAGCAAATAGAGAGTTCATAATAGTGTTTACTTCCTAAATAAATGTGAGAATAATGAGATACTAATTCAAAAATACTTGATTATCAGCGTCTTTTCTATTTAAGAAACCTGTGATCCTTAATGACGACAATATGACTTCAGAAAAAATTAGCCATTATTGCGAGAAAGCATTAACCATTTCTAAGCAGCAAGGAACTCGAGAGGGGCTTACATTTTTAATTGGTAAAAAACTTAGCCTAATCTACTTCCAATTAAAAGCTGAGCGAAACAAGCTAAAGTTTCTATATCCAGATAACCTCTCAAATAACAAAGAGAATGGTCTTATGCAAAACAAAAATCTTAAACTAAGCTACACACTTACAATTAATGAAAACTACCGAGGGGTGTTTGAACAAGTTGACCATCTAGAAAAAACCCTAGACCTATTTATTGATGAGATTAAAAGATCCTTTACCCTTCAAAGCATCCAAGATTACCTAAATTCTTTTCCAAGACTGTCATTTAGACAAGACTGCACTTCAGGAGCAACCGACTTCTCAGGAGAAAGCCCTTTAACGACAAATCAAGATATACTTTCTGAAGTGGAAGATATTTTAATTGTTAACGAAATGCATAACTTCTTCATATAAAAACCCGAATGAAAGAACCTTCTAGAGAGAATAACCCGCAAGAACCTCCTTCACATAGGCCTCCAGTGAAACCAATAATAAAGGATAGTACCCGTAGAGTTTTAGCATTTATAATTTTATGTGCTTGCACTGTGCTTATTTTGTTCACAGGGCCTGAGTTTTCGTTCGGCCTACAGGTAGTTCTCTCTTGTCTCCTTTTATTTTTCTTATTTTGGTTGGCCACCTAAAATATCTTTCGCCTTCATAAATTGCCTAACAGAACAATTCCAAATGCTGTTAAAGAAAAAGCCAAAGATATAAAACATACTTTCCACAGTTTGGCATATTTTTTTTCCATTTCTATTTTATCATTAGACACAACTTTCTTCACTTCGGCTTGTGTTTTTTGATCTATTGAAATAGAAAGTTCATTACGAGCCGTAATTAGTTTAGAGCCAACTAACCCGTCAACCTCCTCTAGTATTTTTTGAGTGAGAATAGGTGTCTGTTTGTCGATTTCTTTATGAAGAGCACCCAGCCCCTCTTCTGTAAATCGATCCATTTTTATCTTTAAAATATCCAATCTCTCCCTAATTATTTTTTCCAGTTTAGGCTCTATATTCTCCTGTATCTTCTCCAGACAATCACGTGCATTTCTGATTGCCTCATTAAGGTTTTCCTCTATTTCTTCCTCAAGCCCTTCTTTTCGGGATTCGACATGTTCCGCCAGAATTTCAAGTTTTCCCTTGATATCAGTAATAGTTTTAAAGTTTTCCTGAGCCTGCCGCATCTGCTCTTCACTATTCATATTTCATTACCCTGAAAAAATTAATCCGAGAGTTAGACACAAATCATAACCCCTTAAACCTAAAAAATGAAGTTCTTAATCCCCCACCGCTGAGCGGAATTAGATCCAACTTGACTTTCTATTCTATAGCTTATAAATTGATATTAAAGGAGTTAACTATGAAATATTTAGTTAAGGAATTTAAGAATTATCTGATCGGAGAAAAGAATGCGTCTCAACATACAATTTCTGCCTACCTCAATGATCTCACTCAATTCGAACTATTTCTAAGAGAAACAGGGCATGCTTGCATCAATTCTCAGATTCAGATCGAACAAATCGATCGATTAGCCATCCGGTCCTTTCTGGGCCAACTCTACGAAAAATCTAACTCTGGAGCATCAATGGGGAGAAAGCTATCCACATTGAGATCCTTTTTTAATTTTTTATGTCGGGAAGGTCATATTAAGACAAATATTATAAAGACCATTCC
>JABGTQ010000158.1 GCA_018647025.1 Nitrospina sp.
CAGGGTCAATTTCAGAAAAAGGTCTAGTATTTGGCATTTTCCCAAATAAAGGAATACCAATAGCAATTATGATGGCTGCAATTAAGAGTAGTTCAATTAGATTAGTGAAAGTAAGGTTCATGTTTCCAGTCGATCTAACTCATCTTTCAAACGACGGGAGTATTTACTAGAAGTCACTTCACTGGATTTTTCACCACCTGATTCAGATGCAGCATCCCCTTCAATATTTTTAAGTTCGATAGCAGGTTTCTTTTTTTCTACCCACCCATTTACAAGCTTGCGTATTCCGATTCCTCCAATCATGATTGCTCCAAATGGAATTACCCAAGCAGTGAGATTAAATCCATTTTTGCTAGGAGCAGAAAGTATCGTTTCGCCATATTTTTCAATCTGCTGCTGAACAATTTGATCAACCGTTAAACCTGATTCAAGCATTTTTGTGAATTTTTTTCGGTTTTTATCAGCCGTCGAACAAGTACAATTTATAAGGACCTTCCCACACTTGTCATCGCACTTACACATCAGTTGATTTTCTAAGTCTGATAATATCGCCCCCGCACTTGCCACGCTTGAGTTAACGATAGTAATAAATAGTACAACAAAAAAAACAACACTGATTTTTTTTAAATGAATTACCATAGTCACCCCTGGGCTGATGAAAAAACTATTTTTTGGAGTTTCAGCCGTTCTAATCTGCGACGTTGTTCCAACCTGTCAGGCCATGCAGAGACCATAGTTCCTAGAGCGATGATCCATCCTCCCGTCCACAACCATTTCACCATAGGGTTGTGATAAACCTTTATTGTTGCCGACTCATCTTCAGAAAAATCTGCAAGGATAACATACAGATCACTTGCCATCGTGGACCTTACATCTACTTCGGATACAGGCTGATTTTGCCCTTTGTAGAACTCTTTTTCTGGTCTCGCTGTCCAAATCCTTTTCCCATCTTTTTCAACGGCAAGTTGAGCAACAATACGAGTTTTTACTGAAGTGGCTTGTATCGCTGCGAGTTTTTCGTAACGCAATGTATAATCTCTTATCTCGATTGTTTCACCTATCTTAAGCCTTTTTTCCGTATGAATTCCGTATGAAGATGATGCAGCGATCCCTGCATAAATCATTACTATGCCGATATGGACTGTATAACCGCCATAACGTCTCTTGTTATTCCAGATTAGGGAACCTAAAGCACTCAAATATGTTTGACTTGAAGCATACCGAGCCATAGTTCCTTTATAAAACTCAATGAGCATAGAAGACAATACGAAAATACAAAGAATGAAAGTGATGTAAGTATAAATTTCCGATCGGTTAGACAGTGGCACGATAGGGAATAAAATTGCACCTCCGACGGCGGCAAACATCAGCGGTTTTAAAAAATTCTTTTTCAGATTAGACCAGGTAGCCTTTCTCCAAGCAATAATAGGGCCGATACCAATTAACGCCAGCAGAGCCAATCCAATAGGAACATTGACCTGGTTGTAAAAAGGGGGTCCTACCGTGATCTTTACTCCGCGCACCGCCTCAGAAATAATTGGGAAAATGGTTCCCCAAAATGTTGCAAACGCGATTCCAAGAAGTAATAAATTATTAAAGAGAAAACCTGCTTCTCTTGAAAGAAATGAATCTAATTCATTTTTACTTTTAAGTAAGGATAGGCGCGAAACAATCAATGCTGTACAAGAAACAATTATAAAAAAAAGTAGCCCGAGAAAATAATATCCCAGTGTTGCTTCATCAAAAGTATGGACGGATTGTATAAGTCCACTTCGAGTAATAAATGTTCCAAATATAGTCATCACAAATGTGAGAAGGATGAGTGACATATTCCATACCTTCATCATATCTTTTTTTTCTTGAATCATGACTGAATGTAAGTACGCGGTCGCCACAATAAGCGGCATAAAGGCTGCATTCTCGACGGGATCCCACGCCCAGTATCCACCCCACCCCAATTCCACGTAAGCCCAACTTGCTCCAAATAAATTTCCCATACACAGAAAAAACCATGACACAACTGTCCACTTTCGAGTTAATCGAATCCATGCATCATCCAAATTTTTTGAGATAAGTGCAGCAACTGCAAAGGCAAATGGAACTGTGAATCCAACATAACCTAAGTACAACGTAGGTGGGTGAATAACCATCCAGTAATTTTGCAAAAGCGGATTTAATCCACGCCCATCTTCTGGTGGTAAAGGAATGCGCTCAAAAGGGTTGGTAGAAAAATTAAGAAGAAGAAGAAAGAAGACTGTGATTGCCAGCATAACCGCCATCGCATATGGCACTACTATCAAATTTTTTGAGCGATTCTGAATATGAACCACTATCATGTAGCTTGTTAAAATAAGAACCCAAAATAGTAGAGATCCTTTTTGTCCTCCCCAAAAGGAGCTGAATTTGTAGAAATAATCTAGCTCAATATTCGAATATGCATATACGTATTGCAGGCTGAAGTCATTTGTAAAAAATGCCTTCCAAAGGGCGATAGAAGAAATCATCACGCAGCCCCAAGTAATAAATGGGACTTTATCCGCACTTAAATAAAGGTCTATTCGGTTACCGCGTGCAGCCATAACATATGCCACGGTCCCATAGATGGATGTGGCCAGTGCGACCATTAAAGCAAATTCACCTATATCATTCATAATTTTCTTAATGTCCCTTTTTTCTTATATCTCATTAGACGTTATCTTTGTTTCGAACATTAGAAACAAGGATTTTGGCGTTGAGAAAATAACGAGAGGGACTTTAAACCGTTGTCTTGGGTAAAGAATTAATTTTTTTGAGGTCTAGCTCGGGTTTAGACTTATAACCCGGGAGAGTTCCCGGATGCGTTTTACCCGCTTCTTTCTCTGCCTCATACTTTGAAGGACAACTGGTCAACAATGTGTTTGCATGAAAAACACCTTGTTTGTCTAGAGCTCCTTCAACGACAACTTCTCCACCGTCTTGGAACATATCTGGTGTGATGCCTTGATAAACAACATTAAGGTTACTATTTTTTTCTTCAATAGAAAATTGAACATTGAGGTAGTCATCGGGGTCCCTTTCGATTGAGCCTTCAACGACATTACCCTTCACCTTCATTCCAGTTCCATGGAAAGCAACTTTTTGGTCCATTAATTCACTGACAGTAAAAAAATATGTAGAAGTGCTATTGATTCCCGTTGCAATTAAATAGCCTATAGTTCCTACAATCAATGCAGAACCAAGTATAAATTTGATTTTTTTACGGTCCATATCCTTAAACTTTATATTATTTGATAAAATAAAACCATTTAAAACAACTTAAAATAGCCTCCATCAGCTAATCATAGTATCACTCAAAATTTGACCTTGTCAAAGCAAATCCTTTCAAATAAAGATAGTTGCGAGCCGTAAAACATAAAAGTTTATAAAAATATATGGTCACTTAAATGCTATTTTAAAAAATTAATAGCTAGGCAACCACCACTAGAAAGTTAATTTTTTATAAAACCCTTCATTATTATATAGGGCACTAATTTATTTAGTGTAGCCAAAATAGGTGCCACGTCTAAACACTATATTTAAAATACCTAATCAAGCACAGCCTCTTCTTAATATTGGATAAATTTCAGTCTATTCCAATTCAACTAGTTCAAAAATAATTTCCTAAAGTGTCATAGTTAGGAATATTTAAAATTAATTAAATAGTCCTTAAGTGTTTATATTTTTTTACCTTTCTCTATTGACAGGGTGTTCCAATATGCTACGATTGTGTCATAAAGTGTCATAAAGTGTTTATTAATGTTAGTTTGCTTTTAATTTAAAATCAACCAATTCGCATATGAATGGATTTTTGGGAACTTATAGTGTCAGCCTTGATGAAAAGGGGCGCCTAAATGTGCCAGCAAAATTCAAAGGCCTCCTTGAACAGGGTAGCCCGCAACTGGTTATGTGCGTGATGAGTGGGTTTCTCATTGTATTTCCTCAGAGTGAGTGGGCTACAAATGAGGAGAAATTGTATAACCTCAATGCATTTGACAAGAGTGATAGAGATCGGCTTAGGGAGTTTTATGCTCGAGCGACAGAATGTGAAATGAAATCAGGTAAAATTTTGATTCCTGCTTCTCAACGTGAAGCTGCTGGATTAAATAAAGAAGTGATGATTGTGGGTATGTCTAAGACTTTTGAGCTTTGGGCTCCGGATCGTTTAGAGAAGGCCTCAGAGTAAAACTAGTATTTCCCATCCCATAGTATTGTCCTAATCTTTTCAATGCTGTTGTAAAGCCTTCATTAAAAATGTCCAAGCAACATGAATCAGTATTTGGAAGGGAAGTTTTTGAAAACCTTAACCTTGAGAGAGATAGCTTGATTGTCGATGGCACCTTGGGGGATGGTGGGCACACAGAATTATTGTTAAAAAATACAACAAATGTTCGTGTGCTAGGGATCGATCGGGATATGCGAGCAATTGAACGAGCTGAAAAAAGGCTAGCTTCCTTTAGAAGTAGAATCACTTTAGTTCATGGAAACTTCAGTGACATAAAAACCATCTTAAAAAAGGCTAATTTAATGAATGTAGATGGATTGATTCTTGATCTAGGTGTTTCTTCTCCGCAATTGGACTCGCCAAACCGGGGGTTTAGTTTTATGCGTAATGGACCTTTAGATATGAGAATGGATTCTTCTCAAAAAATAACAGCTGCCGATCTTTTAGTTGAACTGTCTGATGAAGAGTTGGTGTCAATAATCAAAGAATATGGGGAAGAGCGTTTTTCAAAAAGGATTGTTAGGGCTATTCGACAAGCACAAACAAAAAGCTCTATTAAAACAACGGTACAACTATCAAATATTGTATCAACCGCGGTACATTCGCCGGGAAAATACAAAATTCATCCTGCCACGCGTACATTCCAGGCATTGAGAATTGCTGTTAATGGTGAGCTTGAGCACATAAAAAAAGCTTTAGTAGATTCTGTAGATATGTTGCAAGAATCAGCACGTATCATAGTGATTTCTTTCCATTCTCTAGAGGATCGAATTGTAAAAAATTTTTTTAAAAATGAGGAAAAGGACTGTGTTTGTCCTCCAAAATTTCCTATTTGCTCTTGCGGGAAGAAGCAACGATTGAAAATTATTACACGTAAACCAATTATTCCTACGGCAGAAGAGCTGACACGCAACTCTCGTTCTTCAAGCGCTAAATTAAGGGTGGGGGAAAGAGTTTATGTTTAAGTGGTTTCCAAAATCAAAAAAAAATCAATTTCATGTGACTACGCGGGAATATCGTTTAGTTTTGATGGCGGTTGTGGGTTTGATGGTAGTTGCTATGGCATTTGTATGGAGCAATATTCGTTTGGTTGGGTTGGCTTATGAGTATGAAGCTCTTAATGAAACTCATCAAACCTTGCTTCGCGAAAACCATCTCCTTCGCGTGGAATGGGAAAGTTTGAGATCGTTAGATCGTGTAGAGCTATTAGCTAAAAATGAAATCGGACTTAGGGAACCCACAAGCGGGCAAATTGTAACGGTTTTTTTGAAGAAGTAAATAATGAAGCGTAATAAAGAAAAAATACCAAGTGTAAATTTAAATCGAGAATCTCTTAAGGTGAGATTGATTTTGGTTTCAGTTCTCTTTGTATTGTTTGGTGTCGGACTTGTGGGGAGATTATTTTTTCTTCAGGTTATCA